>CAWUIS010000013.1:0-17356 GCA_963922625.1 uncultured Candidatus Melainabacteria bacterium
TCAGGCAACCTAGTTGTTGTTGGCAATCAATTTGGTATCAAAATCAACAAAACTAATATTAAAAAGCCAGCTAGTACTAGTCTTAGTACCGAGAGTTTTAGCCAACAAAATCCTGCTCCAAGTCCACAACAACACGAGCACTATGCTCCAGATCCTGCAAACCATGAAGCTATTGCTCAGGCAACAGACTTTGCTAGAATGGCTGATGCTGAGGATTTGGGTGTAAATGACGCCAATTTAGATCAGGAACTCGAGGATATTGGCATTGATCCTAAAGAATTAGATGAACTTGAAGACCTTTACTAATTTTTTATTACTAGTATTTTTAAACTTTTCCTGTGGTTCTCAGTTCTTAAATATTGCTGATGAGCCTGTGCTGCTTGTGCACGCAGATAAATCAGAAAAGCGTTTGTTGCGTAAGCTCAAAAAAAACTACGGTAATTCCAAAATTAAAACCGAGCTTTGCATCAATGACAGCACTAAAATTATTGATGACTTGCGTAGTGGCAAGCTAGATGTTTTTATTGGCTCTATCCAAGTACCTAAGACTCTTAAAGAAGATCTACGCTCGGTGCCATTAGCTAGGGATGCGCTTTTGGTTGTGACCAATGCTAATAATGAGATCAATAATCTGGGCTTTGATGAGCTTAAAGAGATTTTTTCAAAGCGTGCTAGAAACTGGAAAAATTTCACTAGTAGTACTAGGCCGATTGTTGTCGTAGACCGCAAAACAGAAGATATTGAGTACCAAACTCTTTATCGTAAATTATTCAATACCTTGCCGGCAAACAGCACAAAAAATTTAGTGGTCAGCAGCGAAGAAGAAACCTTAGCTGCCTTAAATAAATTCCCTAATGCAATATCTTATATAAATTTTTCTGATTATAAATCTAGTTTGAAGACTATTAACATCAACAGCATTCCCGCTTCAGTGGAAAATATCAAAGAGGGCTATTTCCCGCTCACCAGAGAAATTAAACTTTACTACTCTAGCGAGCATATACAAACCACAGGCAAAGAAGCTAGTCTCGATAAACTTTTAAAATTCATGTCTTCAACCAAAGGGCAAGAACTTATTAAAGATTCTAAGTTGATAAATTTGAGCGAAGCTGATTTGCAGCTGATCAAGGATAAAAACGAGCCTATCTATATTGGACTTGCAGCTCCTCTAGAAGGCGCTTATACAGAGCTGGGTAAGTCTATCATTAATGCAGCAAAATTAGCGGTAGGCGAGCTCAACGAAAAAAAATTCATTAAAGGCAAGAAATTAGAGCTTGTCATTTGTAATGATAAAGCTGAGGTTGAACAAGCTTTGCAATGCGCTAATAAGTTTGTGTCTTTGAAAGTTGCAGGTGTGATTGGACATTTAAAATCCAAATTGAGTATTGAAGCTTCAAAAATTTATGTGCAAAATCAAATTCCGATGATTACACCAGCTTCAACGCATCCTTGGGTAACAGAAAGACCTGGTGCTAAAGGCTATGTCTTCCGTACTATTGGACGTGATGATATGCAAGCACGTTTAATTGCAAACAAAATTGAATCTTTGCCATTGAATCATCCTCTAGAAGTAAGTATTTTTCATAACAGTACTGTTTATGGATCAACTTTATCCAATCTAATTGATACCCAAATAAAAAACCTAGCAAGCGATAAAGTGAACTCTATTAAAGGATTAAAACAAGAACAACATCAATACCATAAAGAAATTGCAGCGATGGATGCAGACGTACTGGTGTTTGTTGGTGAATACGGTGATGCTGCCCAGCTAGTCAAGGAGCTTGCTCTTAACAATAAACAAGAGGTTGTGTTTATTGGAGCTGATGGTGTTTTCTCTCAAAAATTTATCGATGAAGCTGGATTAAGAGCAGAAGGCTCTTATGTAAGTGCTAATGTTTTTGATACTGAATCTGAAAAGATGCAAAGCTTTCTTGAAAATTTTGAAAGTGAGTTTAAACAGCAACCATCTGCTTTTTCAATGAACAGCTATGATGCCACTATGATTCTGGCAAATGCTATCAAGGCCTCTAATACTCATAAAAGTAAGCTTGTTGCTGCAAGCCTGCGCGATACCCGCTATCCTGGTATTACAGGCTTGATTTATTTCAATGATAAAGGCGATCCTGTACAAGCACGTATGACAGTCTATCAGGTCATAGACGGCAAATTTCAATAATTCCTATGTTACAAGAAGCAATTGAATATGCTTATAATTCTATTTTTTGTCCAAGCTATATAAAGAAACTTGGCTTATTACAAGAGATCATTGCCATTAAAGCTCGCTACCAAAGATGCAAAGAAACTTGGCAAGAACACTTGGGACAAGTCCGCTCACTGATTCTCAAAAAAGCACAAGGCAAGAAAAAAATCCTTGTCTTAGGAGCTGGGTTAAACTACGACTTACCCCTTGAAGAGCTAAATCAAAGCTGTGAAGAAATATGCCTTGTTGATATTTTCTTTTTACAAAGCTCGCTTGCTGAAATTAAAAAGTTTGACAATGTTGAGTTTGTACAAGCGGATATCACTCAAGTTTTAGAAGAAGTCTACAGATACTCACTCAAACCTTTAAAGCTTATTGCTCGCTTGAAAAATCTACAATTTAAAGTGCCTGAATTATTAGAAGATAGAGACTTCGATCTTGTGATTTCTCTTAATCTAGCTTCTCAACTGCCCTTGCCGCTAAAAAACTATTTTGAGAAATTACCGATACAAGATGAAAAATTGGCAAGCACTCTAGTGCCTTTTTATAGATCTATGATTTCTAATCATTTTAAGTATCTAGAAAGATTCAAAGACAAAGGCTCAGAGCTATTACTGATTAGTGACTATGAAAAAAGAGTTTACGATAAATCAGGAGAGCTTAAGCTTGTTGAATCAAGTCTGGAAAATCATAACTATTCTGAGCACTGGCAGACTTTAGCTAATTGGGACTGGCAGCTAGCTCCAATCGGGGAGATTGATAAAGAATATCGTCTAGAACTTGCAGTAGCTGCTCTGCACCCCAAGCTTTGATGCAGGGTACTCCAAGCTTCAAAGACAATTCATCGATGTGCATATCATCTAGAAATATATCTAAGCCATCTTTGAGCATGACACTTGGGATGATGATAGCTTCGCCTAATAGTGTTTTGTCTATGAATCTAAGACTTTGGTAGATGTCATCTCCGGTCAGTAAACCTGTGACATTTGTTGTGCCCCAAAAAACCGAATCAATGCAAACCGCTTTAAGATCTAAAGCAGGAATTCTTGAATTGATTAAGCTTGCAACTTGCTCTACGCAAGTTTGTGAAATAGTACCGTTGATCCAAGATACTCTTTTAGGTTTAATCGTACTTGGGGGCGAAGCTTGGGAAGAGCTCATCAAAGAAAGCTGCTCGTTAACTTCATTTAAAAACAATCTGGTCATACCCACCCCATCTTCAAGTTGAGGATAGTCTCCGTAGTAATCTTGCTCAGGGATTGGACTATGAGTCATAAGGTAAAATTCATCAGAAAGAAAAACAAAGTTTTTGTGGCTAGGGCTTTCTTTTTCCCAAGCCTCAAGCATATTAACAACTTCAAAAGCCTCATCCGTAGTAAAGCGTCTTAAGCCGCGCTTGTGATATTTGGTTAGACCAACAGGCACAATTGCAACTGAAACCACAGGGCTATCTTTGAGCTCGTAAAGATCTTTGATTGTTTTTTCAAGATGCTTACCATCATTCATGCCAGGACAAAGCACAATTTGTGTGTGTACTGGTATTCCAAGAGAGTCAAGCCACTTTAGCTCATCAAGAATTGGCTTAGATTTTTTGCGTCCCAGCATTTTATTGCGCACCTCGATTTCAGTTGCGTGCACAGAAATATAAAGGGGTCCTGGTCTTAAGGTCTCGATGCGTTTTCGATCAGAAAAGGAAAGATTTGTCAGAGTGACATAGCTACCATGTAAATAACTCATACGAAAATCATCGTCTCTATACTGTAAGCTCTCACGAGTTTTGTCATAGGGTTGGTTTTCTACAAAACAAAAAGGACAATCATTAGCACACTCTTGTACACCATTAAAAAGTGGGGTTTCAAATTCGACTCCAAGCTCATCATCAATGTCTTTTTCAATTTCAAAAATGATTTCTTCATCCTGGCGGCGGATTAAAAGCTCGATTTCTTCACTTTGACTAAAATGAAACTGAAAATCAAAATGATCTCTTAGCTTGTGTTGGTTGATGCTGAGAATTTTATCGCCAGGCTCAAGCCCAATTTCATAAGCTAAGGACCAAGGAGGCACCGAGCGTATTAAAGCAGGAGCTGCAACAAACTTAATGTCTTTTTCAGCATTGGGATCACGCTCTTTGCTGAAATCTAATTCGTCTTTGTTGATTAAGCTTACTTCGACCATTTCTAATTCTTAAAAGGATTAATAATGATAGCAGATTTAAGTATTTACATGTAGTTTACTGACTGCCATTTGGTCCCGAATATACTGTCTTTTTAATAAATAATCTAAAATATAGAATAGTGATTAAAAAAGCTGTTTATTTAGAAAGAGCGCCAGCAAAAATCAATCTTTTCTTGGATGTAAAAGCCAAAAGAGATGATGGCTACCATGATATTGAAACTGTTTTTCAGTCTATTTCTCTTTCTGATCATCTGACTTTTTCTATCAGTGTTGAGCTAGGACAGTCTGATGATATTGAATTTAATATCAACTTGGACTCGAATAACCAGACTGTAAAAGACCTTGCCGAAGATAACCTGGTGACCAAGGCCATAGAGGTTTATTTCACGAAAGTACCTCATCAAGAAGTGATATCTCTGATAGACAAAGTAAATATTGATGTATATATCGATAAACAAATCCCATTTGAAGCTGGGCTTGCTGGAGGTTCTGCTGACGCTGCAGCAACCTTGAGAGCTCTTAATAAATTTTTTCAAGAGAATTTTGATTGGTCATTGAATCAAAAAGAGCTTGTGAATTTAGGAGCTGAAATTGGTTCTGATGTGCCTTTTTGTGTTCAGGCTTTAATTGAGCCTCGCCGCCATGCAACCGGACGAGGTGAGCTTTTTGATGAAGAAGCACCTGATTTTAATTACGATGAGTTTAATAAGGTGATTATTGTTAAACCTGAGTTTGGTTTCTCACCTGCTGAAGCTTACCAGTTAGTAGATGAAGACCAAGAAACATTGGATGGACATAAAGCTTTTTACAATAAGTTTGAAAAAACTCTCTTTTCTAAGTTTCCTGAACTCGAGAATATCAAAAAAGCTTTGCTTTTGATTGGTTGTAAAGAAGCGATGCTCAGTGGTTCAGGCTCATCGATACTTGGCTTTCTTACTCCAAGCTTGCAAGCCGATTTGATCTTAAAAAAAGCCCAAGAAACTTTCCCTAAATATGAAGTTAGTTTTGCTGATTTTTTGTAGGACCTTCGTTTAATAGGTTTAAAATAGCCAAAACTTACTTTTCATCTTTTATAGATACATCAAACGGTAAGGTAGATAGTAAATCTTTTGAAACTTGCCCATCACTAAACCGAGGCTCGGCTTTAAGATACATAACAAGAGGTAGGAAACTTGTGTCAGGGTAGTTTCCTTCAATCTCTCCATCTTTATAATTGAAATCTACAGAATTTCTAGACCCTTTAGGATTAGTGATCCTTAGTATATTATCTCCTGTTATGACTTCTATATGTTTACTTAAAATATCACGAGATGTAACGGTTCTAGGCAAATCTAAATATTGTAAAAGAGCCCATTCTTCTGGCTCCCTGATATCTCGCCAACCATTGCGATCAAACTTAACAGTACCATCATCTTTGATTTTCATTTCCTTAGCCTTTCCAGTCTCAGATGCTATTGGTAGGCTAATAAACGTCTCATCACTTCCTGCAGACCTACTAGTTTTAAAAACAGCTTCGTTGACTCTAGCTTTAATATCTTCAGGTATGTTTTTAGATTCCCTTACGGCTTCAAGGCAGAGTAAACCTATATTCAAATTATCAAACCTATGTCTAAAAACACCTGTCTCAAAATCAAACTTAATTGGACCGGTACTGCTCTGCACCACAAGCTCATTATTTTCATACGTAGCTTTTGGTAGTAAAGCATTTTTTAGAGCACTAGAAATATCATCTTCAATATTTAATGCATTAATCAGTCCTAGTATATGAGGCTGTGTAAGATTATGTCCTGTTAAAGTTTGCGGTCCAAAAGATATCTCTATGTTATCAGCAGTAGCGTTTTTAAGATCAGCAGCTGTTGCACTGAGCTCAATTCTATCTGGCTGAGGTAAATTACTTTGAGTGGGTGCTCTAAGTGAAAATTCTCTATCTGCTACTCCTTGTCCAAAAAGATTAGACAATCTTGTGTGAGTAGTATTCTCTGGCATTGCCTTGACTAAACAATTTGCAGCATTTTCATTCACATCAAAATTTCTTTCATCATATTCTCTGCCAAAAAAAGGAGATTGTCCACTTCTAGATTCACGATAAATTGTTTGAATGAAATCATCATCACCTTGTTCAATAATAATAGGAGCAAGTGCCTCTAAAACATCCTGATTCTTCAGTCTTGGATAAGCAACTTCTAAAAACTTTCTTGTAATTAGTGAGTCTGGTTTTGATTCCAAGATCTCTAATATCGCCTTGCCACTGATCGGGTCATCTAGTAATGGCGTAGCATCCAATACAAAATCTAAAGGCTCGAAAAATGGACGCTTAGATCCATTAACTGGCTGAGATTTGCTACCTAAAATATCAATAATCTCAGATTTTACGTGTTTATCGCCTTCTTTAAATAGTGAGCTTAATAATCGAGAGTAAGCTTTTCTATTTTCTTTTGCCATTTCATATTTGTTCTCGATTTCCCCAATATTATCTACGGTGATTGGAGTAGGGACTATTTTCTTTAGGGCTGTAACCAAACCTACCCTTGCATGATCATTTTGAAAATTATTTTTAATAGCAAAATCCACTAGAGCTTTTTCTACAGTTCCAACATCTGCTATAAAACTTTCATCAACACCAAAAGACCTAGAGCCTTCTACTAAGGTTTTAAAGATTTGAGCTAAATTGGATACCTGTTCAGTTTTTAATGACTCTTTAGGGATATTGTTTAGCATTGTTTCAATTTGCTTTGGCCTATTATCGTTGACTAAGCCTCGTATATTTTGACTAGTGAGTATGTCTAATGTTCTTGATAGCTCGCTTTTAGATAAACTTATACCTACTGATCTATACAACTTTTGAAGTACTGCTGGTTGTTTTCCGATGAACTCACCGGATGCGTCTACTAAACCAGGAAAGAGAGGCTGCTGTGTGTGATTGCTTACTACCATGGTTTCTAAATAATATCAGCTTTGTGAGAGGTAATCATAGTCCTTTCCTTGAGCATTAATCTTATTTTTATAAATGGTGATTATTTGCTACTTCAATTGCCATCTAATATGAGAGTGTCGCCGAATCCCTGTTTAAAATGGTGCTCCCGAAGTGACTTGAACACTTGACCAATCGATTATGAGTCGACTGCTCTAACCAACTGAGCTACAGGAGCTAGAAGAGCTTAAGTGGTTATTCCACTTAAAAACTTAAGAATCAACATTATGACATATATTTGCACATCCTAGATACTTTTATACCTGAGATTAGCAAAGTAAGTCTGCCCAGCTTGAATCAAACCACTAACAATCATATACAAAAGTGCGCCGGCAGGAAGTGGAATAAAAAGCATCATTCCCGTCATCATAATTGGCATCATCGTTGACATGCTGCGCTGCATTGCTTGCTGCGTGTCTTCTTCTTCACCAGGCTTCAAAGGAGGAAGCTTAGGAGTATTTAGAGCTGAAGATAGATATACACTAATACCAAATAGTGCCACTAGAATTAAAATGTCGTAATTTAAAGCACCTCGAACTTTGTCATAGAGACCAGTTGTACCAAAATCCTTAATGAAGAAAAAGCTATCACCTTTAAGTGTCTGAGGTAAATCCACCTCTACTTTAGCTGTCCCACCTGCTTTTAAGGCTTTAATTAAACAGCTACCATCAGGATTTACAGTCAAACTAATGGCATCGTTTTCCTTAGCTCCAAAAAACAGATACTTGATTTGACTAAAATCTAACTCAGCATCTCCCATGGTTCTAGATGCTTTAACGACAAATTCCTCACCTTCAATCATGATAATTTTTTTTGCATTAAGTGCATAACGACCACGACGGCTTTTTTCATCCACGAAAATTTCACCACTGTTGTTGTAAGGTTTAACTTGTTTTTTGTGAGCTTCCGCTTCTGAGACAACTTTGACGTCAACAAAAATAGGTTTTGGCTTGAAAGGAGCACCAGAAAAAGTCCAAAACAAACCCAATAAAACGGGCATTTGAATTAAAAGTGGTAAACAACCACCAAGTGGATTAATTTTGTTGTCCTTGTAAAAGCCCATCATTTTTTGCTGGAAGTCCATGCGAGCTTTGTTTAGTTTTTCTGGATCGTCTTTGAGCCTTTCCTCACGCTTTTTGAAATCTTCTTGCATTTTTTTGAGTTGAGGTTGTACTACCTGCATTTGCCGAGTACTCTTTATCTGCTTAAAAGTAAGCGGAGTGAGTATCAATTTGACTGCAGCAGTCAAAAGTACAATCGCCCAACCGAAACTCTCTAAACCAAAGCCTTGAGTTAACTCATGAATAGAATTCAATAGAGGTATGAAAACTGAATATGTTATTGCGGATAAATCCATTGACTACTATATTAACCTTTCAATCAAACTATGGTATTTAGTTTCATCTTGTTCTAACACCAGACTTGCCATAATTTCTTTTTTCTTAGCATCCACAAAAAGCACTTCTCCAGTATGCTTTTGCTCTCTATAAATCTTCTCTAAGCCCAATTCGGAGGCTAAATTTTGAGTATATTTGATGGTTTCATCGTTGGTTAAATCAAAGGTCATAAAAGCTACATCTTTATTTTTCTTATAGCTTTTGGCGACTTTCTCAAATACAGGCGTTGTAATAGAACAACCACCACATCTATCATGGTGCAAATCAATTGCTAATAATTTTGCTTTTTTGATTTCCTCCAGTTCTGGTTTTGACAGCTGGTAGTTTCTTAATTTAGCTTCAATATTAGCTACTTCTTTGCCGTCAACTAGATCTTGGGCTGCTTTTTGATATTGAGCTTTACTGTTAACACCATAGAATCTTGTCAAAATATTTTTTGAAACCTGGTCTACATACAAAAGCTCGCCGGTATGCCGTTCAAACTCAAAAATCTCTTCGAGTTGTTTGGCTTTTGCTATTTTCTCTGATTCCATCACCGAGATAGGGTCAGTTTCATCAAAAACAATAAATTCAATATTTTTATTTTTTAATTCTGTAAAGGCTTGATGCACGACTTTATCTACAAGGGCACAAGTACTACACCAATCACCGTGTATGTGTATAGCGTAGATCTTCCGCTTTGTCGCTAATGGCGTGCATGCAGCCAAAAAAATCATGCTAAAAATCAATAAAAAATGCACGAAAACCATTATGGCACAGGGTCATAACCATGACTTTGATGAAGTGGGTGGCATTTAGAGAGCCTTTGTAAAGCCAAACTAAGCCCTTTCCAAACACCGTATTTTTCGATAGCCTCATAAGCGTAATCAGAACAACTTGGTGTAAACCTGCAAGCTGCTGGTCTTAAACCTCTTGTCGCTTGATAGATATGTATTAACTGACATATAATCTTTTTCATGAGTAAAACAGCTAATTTTATATTTGAACTTGGTGCTGAAGAATTACCAAGCGCACAAATAAAAACTATCTCTAATCATATCAAGTCAAAAATTGAAAATGCTCTTATTGAGGCTGGTATGAATTTTGCTGAGACTTATACCAGCTACACTCCGCGCCGATTGTTTTGGGAATTTCAAGCAATTAATTTGGACAACGAAGATAAAGTTGAAATCATTAAAGGCCCTCCTGAAAAAATTGCCAAAAACGATGATGGTAGTTTGTCAAAAGCAGCACTAGGCTTTGCTAAGAAAAACCAGCTTCAAGAAGAAGATCTCTTTTTTGAAGATGCATATCTCTGTGCCAAACAAACTATCAAGGCTCAAAATATTGAAGAAGTTTTGCAAGTAGCAATTCCTGAAGCAATCGCAACTACTCCAGGTACCCGCTTTATGCGATGGGCAGCAGGTGACTTGAAATTTGCCCGGCCATTACAATGGTTAGTTGCAGTTTTAGACAAAGGTGATGAAAATCAAATCATCGATATTGAAATTGAAAATATTAAATCCAGTAACAAAAGCTTTGGGCACCGGTTTCTAGCTCCAGAACCAATTGAAATTAAAAACAGAGAGCAGTATTTTGCACAGCTTGAAAGTCAAGCAGTAGTGCTTGACTTTGAAAAGCGCAAAGCCAAAATTATTGAAGAAGCTAAAAAACTTGCTCAAGAAGTCTCTGGTCAAGTAGTGCTAGATGATGACCTGCTTGAAGAACTGTGTTTGATCACTGAAAATCCAGAAGCTATTCTTTGTGAATTTGAAAGGAAATTTCTCAAGGTCCCTGATGTGGTTCTTAAAACAGTCATGGTGAGCCATCAAAGATATATACCGATTGAATCTAATGAACTTGAAGAAAATGCCCCTAATGACCGTAAATTATTACCGTACTTTATTGCTGTTAGTAACAACCCTAAGACTGAAGCAAAACACAATATCAAATCAGGAAATGAAAAAGTAATTCGTCCTCGTTTTAATGACGCCGAGTTTTTCACTAAAGAAGACCTTAAAATCAAGCTTGAAGATAGGGTTGAAAAATTGAGCAAGCTAAATTTTCTCAAAGGTAACCTCAAAGAAAAAACCAAAAGAATTGAAATGTTGAGTTTGTTTTTAATCAATAAACTTAAAGGAAACTATGCCAATAATCCTGCTAAAAATCCCCTTGACCAGCTCAAGCCCGAAAGCTCCCAGCTTATTTTAGAAGCAGCATCACTTGCAAAGGCTGATCTGACATGTAATTTAGTTTTTGAATTTACAGAATTGCAGGGGGTTATTGGTGGTATCTATGCCGCAAGGCAAGGTAAAGACCCTGTTACCGCAAATGCTATTAAAGAGCATTACAAGCCTTGCTTTGCTGGTGATGATGAGCCTAATAATATTGGTGCCAAAATTATTTCTATAGCTGATCGTATCGACAATATTGTCTGCGCATTTGCACTTGGTAAGATCCCGAGTGGTTCCGCTGATCCATTTGCCATACGAAGACAAGCAAATGGACTACTTGAAATTGCTATTCATGGACATTTGATTTTTGATATTGAAGATCTGATTGATTACAGCATAGAGCTTTTGCAAAAAGATTTTGGCAACGGGGATATGGTCAAAAAGATCAAAGGGCGTGGTGAAAAACGTCAAGAGATAGAGCTGCCTGAGCTTGAGTGGGAAAACTCACGAAGCAAATTAGTAGAGTTTTTTGAGCAAAGACTTGAATTCGTTTTTGAAGAGTTTCATAAACATAAAGAAATTAATAAAGCAGTTTTGTCTAGACCTGGAGCTCTCAAAGAGCTTAATAAACGCCATATGATGATACACACTTTAGTAGATCTTAAAGACAGACCTGGTGATTTTGCTAACTTTACTGAAGCTGCTTCTCGTATTTTAAATATCAGCAAAAAAGAACTGTCTTCTAAGACTGATTTCAAAGGGAAAATACAAGCTGATCTTTTTGAGCTCGAGCAAGAGAAAGATTTTTATCAAGCAATTAGCAAGCTTGAGAAAACTCATAATCAAAACGATGAATACAAGCCCATACTTTCGAGCAATGATATTTTTGATCTGACAGAGCCTATTAACCAATTCTTTGATAATGTCATGGTCAATACTGAAGAAGAAAAATTACGTGACAATCGTAAAGCTTTGGTTGCTTATGCCGGTTCTTTAGTTCAAGAGCTTGGTGATTTTAGCTTGTTGTAGCGAGCCTTAGGCTTTTGATAAGCCTTGCTGCCAGTGTATCTTCGCCTGCAAAATTATTCAGTAGATCAATCTCCTGGAAGCAAGTAGGTGAGGTGATATTGATTTCAGTGAGGTAGTCTCCAATGATATCGATACCTGCAAGTGTAAAAAACTTTTCTAGCAAAAACTTTTTAAACTTAGAACAAATTTCAATATCTCTTTGATTAGGTTCGTATTTGCAAAAGCTACCCCCAGCAGCAAGATTTGCTCTAAAGTCTTCATTGTCAGCAACACGTAATAAGGCACCTACTATTTCACCGTTAATAAGAATGATCCTTTTATCACCTTGCTCGATTGCTGGTATAAATTTTTGTACCATAACCAAATCTGGTTTTGAAGAATATGCATTAGTAGCAGTCTCTACAATAGAACTGAAATTAGCAGAATCTTTCTCAAGAATAAAAATGCCCTGGCCTCCCATCCGGTTGAGTGGCTTGATTACGACTTGACCATGCTCATCAAGAAAGTTTTTGATCTCACTCGCTTCACTGGTCACAATGGTGGGTGCAATGAGATCCTGGAAATTTAGTATTGAAAGTTTTTCATTGAAATTTAAAATTGCCTGAGGGCTGTTGACTATTTTTGCTTTTTTACACAGAGAGAGGATTTGACAAGCCTGCACATAGGAAACATCCATAGGCGGATCCTTACGCATGAAAACTAAGTCAAAATCATCCAAGTTTGTCAAAGAGCAAGGGTATTTATTAGGATTGTCATTTTCATCTAAAGGCAAGACGGGAAATTTAAGTAAGCGTGAGTAATGATTTTTTTGATAGTCAAAAAATTCATCATCAAGGTGAATGAAATTTGCAAAAGCTTGATTAGTTTTACTTTGCAAGCTAGAACAGTGGGCATAAAATACTTGGTCGGCATTAGAATGGGCGGCTTGCATAATAGCCCAGGTGCTATCGTGGTTTTTTACAAATTCAGTAATTTCATCGGCAATAAAAGCAATTTTCATAATTATTCTTCAATTTTAACTCTTTCATAAAGAAAGCTGTGCATGAAATACACATCAGACGATAAGAAGAGCCAAGGGGGATCTGTCTCTTTTTGAGTTTGTGTATGGGGGACAACGGGGCAAAATGTACAGGGGTAGTACGAAATTACGCAGTTTAGCTGCTTTAATTCTAGTTTTTTTAATTCAAGGTTTTAATAATGTCGAGGCATCTGGTTTTAATACCGGCTTGGATGGGTTAGCTTTATCAGCTGCAAAGTTTAGAAAACTAAACAATAAAAATCTTATTAGTAAAGGCACAACAAAGTGGCAAAAAGCTTATTCAAACAAAAACTATGCTTTTGCTGAAGAGACAATGCTTTCTAAAGAAGGTAAGGAGTTTAAATTACTCAAACTCAAAGATCTCAAAAATAATTATGAACAAGTACTTTTCAAATCTGCACTTTTAGAAAATGTATCAATGGTGAAAGATGTTTCGCCTGATTCTCGTTTCTTGGTCTTTGAGGTTGTTAATAAAATTGACGATGCATTCAGCGCTCAAACTTATATACTTGCGTTTTCAGGTAAAAAAGGCTTTTTATTGAGTGATGGTATTAGCAGAGCTAGTGCTGAACAAACCAAACTTGCAAACATAAAATTTGCAAAAAACAAAGTAGAGTTGTTCTACGCTCAACCAGGTATCAAAGACTACCAAAAAGTTGTAATTAATACTGAGAACAATTTTGATATTGAAATTGCTCACAATGATGAAGACGATGCATTAAAAGCTTTTTATGGTGGTTTTATACCTTACGGTATTCAAACAATCAATAAAACAGAAAAAGAAAAAACTATCGAGCTGAGTCTTGAGTTTGATCCAAAGCTTGTTAGTCAAAATCTTACAAAACACACGCTTAGCTATGATAAAGAGACAAAGCATATTACTCACTTTAAAGAATATGGACAGTTTGCTAGACGTAGAAGATCTATTGATTTCATTAATAGTGCTAGAGCCTATCACGCAGAGATGATTGATAGCGAAGGCAAGCTACTTTATAACAGAGCTTCAACTGGAAGACCAATGGCTGATGTTATAAGTTTTTATGACTATCTTTATGCTGAGACTCGAGATTTTTATGATGGTAAATTACCCGAAGCCGCTGATATAGTCATCAACGGTAATAAAGTTGATATTGACCTTGGTGATAAGCACTTAATGCCATTACACACACTCAGGTTCGCATTTACTTTTGACAAATTTAGTGACTATGGCTTTTACTATCTTCAAGAAAGATCTTACGGTCCTAATTTCAAAAACATCTTTATCTTTTCTAACGGTGAAGACAAAATTAAGTGGTTGAAAACCGTATACGGAAAAACAGAAGAGCTTCAGGTTAATAAAACCTCAAGTGTTTATCAAGAAGTTTTAGCTTTAGTTGAAGGTTTAGAGATTAGAACTATCACTAGTGAAGAACAACCAAGCATTAGTTTGAGGAAATAAACCACTCTATAGCCTGATTTTGTTTAAACCAGGTCATTTGTCTTTTGGCATAGACACGGGTGTTTTTTTGGATGCGACGGCGAGCCTCACTTAAAGAATACTGGCCATCAAAATATCCTAAGATTTCTTTATAACCAATAGTGCTCTCCAATACTTGGGTACGCCCGTATTTTTCTAATAAAGCTTCCGCTTCGTGCACCAAACCTTTTTTGATCATTTTTATAACCCGGTAGTTAATCAAATCGTAAAGCTTTCTTCGTGATGAAAAATTGAGACCAATATATTTGACTTGATACCTTGGCTCTGATTTTTTGCTGCGATTTTCTGCAAGTGCTTTACCGCTGTTTTTTACAATCTCTATGGCTCTAATTACCCTAACTTTATTGGGCATATCAACTTGGTTGGGAGCTTCTGGGTCCAAATTTTCCAGCATTTTTTGTAAATCTTCAAGTTCTAATTGGTTTAACTCTTCGCGTAAGTCTTTATCGCGGCTGACATCAGGCATATCCAAATTCTCAAGCGCTGACCTTAGATATAAGCCAGTACCTCCTACTACTACTGCTAGCACTTTGGAATTAAGCTCGTTACCGCCAGTACTTTGTTTTTGTGCACGTAGATTTTGTACTAGTTCATCGAAATCATTTCTATAGTCCCCAGCAGAATAATCTTGGTTTGGTTTTTTTAAGTCAATCAAGTAGTGCTTTGCTCTTTCAAGTTCGTGTAAATTTGGTTTAGCGGTGCCAATATTCATCTCCGCAAAAATCAAGCGACTATCAGCATTGATTACAGGGATCTGAAATTTCTCTGCAATTTCCAAAGATAAACCAGTTTTACCGGTGCAAGTTGGACCAACCACAGCTATAAACTCAGCAGAAGAGCTCTTAATGGCTGTAAAAATAGCATCTAAGTCGTATGTCATATAATGTATTCAATCCTTCCACACCATGCAAAAATTACTTGAACTTGCTGCCCAGAATAGATTTCTCAAAAATATAGCAACTATATTGATAATTTTGCTGGGTACTTGCCTCCTGACATCTCTAGTCAGTGTGAGATCTTGGTATAAACCAACCATTAAGCTCAATGAAGTAAGCCCGGTAGATATTTTTCTGGATAAAGACGCCACCGTTGAAGACACTGAGAGCACTAATGCAGAAAAAGAAAAAGTAAGATTACTCGCTGTTCAGAATATCAACAATAAAGAAATATTTGAGGTTGATAATGATGCTCAGAGCAAAAATCTTGAGAATCTGAAATTTGTCATTAGAATTGTCCGTAATAATCTGAACTCTAAGACTTATTACTCAGACCCTGTTAATTCAAAAATCAGTGTTGAGGTGCAGAAGTTTTTGATAGATATCAAAGAAGGTAATTTTAACTCCTTGCTTTTGAGTGATGATTTAGAAAAGCTAGCTGAAAACGAAGAATTTTTTGAAAAGACCGAGCTGAGTCATGGGCTCATCATCGAAGAACTGAGTTTACTTAGCCCTATCGAGTTTAAATATTTTCTTGAAAGTATCAAAAGCCTTCGTGCTCAAAAACAAAAGTCTGATGAAATCATTCAAAGACTCGGCAAAGGATTTTTCAATGATGCTAGCAAAGTCGATATGGAAAATATTTTCATGAAAACCTATTCTGTTCAGAAAAAATTGACAGATCTAGGTATTGTTCGCGGCATGTCTCGTCAAAAAATTCATGAGAACATCAAGATTCTTTTTCCTGATCTGAGTCTCGAACAAAGACTTGTTATTCAAAAATTACTCGATGTCTCTACGCAACCGAATATAGTCATTAATTGGAAAAAAATCAAAGAATTAGAAAATGATGCTATCGAGTCAATTAAACCTGTGAAAATTGAACTTCAAAAAGGCTCTTTGCTGGCAGAGAAAGGTAAATTAGTAAACAAACAAAATTACGTATATTTAAAGGAGCTTGATATGCTCCATCCGGCAACTGATTGGAAAGAAATTAGTAATAATTTCTACCTTATAACTTTAATCATCATGCTGATTAGTTTGTTTTTGATTATCACCAAACTCAAGCGTTACACCATGCAGCAAATACTTATGATGTTTTTTGTCCCAGTTACGGTATCTGCTCTGATTGCTCCAATTGCAATTTGGGATGTTGATAAGTTAGCACTAGCGCCTGTTGCCACAATCAGTATCTTACTTACGGTTTTTTATATGCCAACTATGGCAAAGGTTACTGTTTGTTTGATTTGTTTTTTCTTGGCTAAGACTGTGGATATGAATTTTTGGCAAATTTTACCTCAGCTTGTTGGAGCCCTTTATGCTGTAAATATTGTGCGCAAAGCTCACCAGAGAGAGGATTTGGCAAATGCAGGTACTAAGATTGCAATATGCCAAATCATAACGTTTTTGATTACCGTTATTGTTGCTGTAGATGATTTTGAAGTGATGACAGTATTGTTTTTTGCTGCTCTTTATGGAGTTAGTGCAATTGCCTCTGGTTTTATTTCTCTTGCTGCTTTGCCATACCTTGAAGTTTCACTTAAGCTGCTCACGCCTTTTAAGCTCGCTGAGCTATCAAATCCAAATCAGCCACTCTTGAAACGTCTTAAAGAAGAGGCGCCAGGTACTTACCAGCACTCACTCAATGTCTCAAGATTATCCGAAGAAGCTGGTAATGCTCTAAACCTCCACACTGAGCTTATTCGCGTGGGACTTCTTTACCATGATATTGGGAAAATGCATGCGCCGGATTACTTTATTGAAAATACTCTAGGTAAGCCAAATCCACATACAACCCTGGATGATCCACTAGAATCAGCCAAAATCATTATTGACCATATCCCTGAGGGTATTAAGCTTGCCAGAAAATATAACTTGCCTCAAGCGATTGTTGATTTTATACCAATGCATCAAGGCACAACAATCACTAATTACTTTTATATAAAGGCTATTGAAAAACATGGAGAAAAACATGTTGAT
>CAWUIS010000014.1:0-17123 GCA_963922625.1 uncultured Candidatus Melainabacteria bacterium
TTATAAACAAGGGGCTGATGTTTTAGTTGAGCTTGAATCTCAAGAAATTATTGAACTCTTTGCATACCTAAGTGACAGCCAAATAACCAAATTTTGTAACGAAATGGCTTTTGATGATGCTGCTGATATTTTGGCTTTGCTGGAAGATGAGCGCATGAGTAAAGTTTTAGAAAAATTACAGGCACCTTTTGCTGTCAAAGAGCTTTTAAATTTTGAACCTGATACTTGTGGTGGTCTCATGACAACTGGTTTTATTAGTGTACGTGAAGACTTGAAAATCGCAGCTGCACTTCGTTATGTCAGGCTTAAAGCACGCAAGGCATCCAATGAAATTTTATATGTTTATGTCACCAAAAAATTTGGTGAGCTGGTTGGTGTCATTAGCTTAAGAGAGCTCTTTCTTGCCGACGACAATAATCTGGTAAAAGACCACCTCAATGATGATCCACTTTTTTTAAAAGTGGATGATGACCAGGAGCTAGCAGCTGATGCTTTCGCTAAATATAGATTTCTGGCGATTCCAGTTGTCAATGACAATCACCAACTTGCCGGCATTATTACCATCGATGATGTTGTTGATGTTATCGAAGAAGAAGCTAGTGAGGATATCTATCAATCAAGTGGTATTAATGTGGAATCAGAGGGTGATATCTCGCGCTCCTTAACCAGCGAATACTTTGGTGCTTACAAAGCTAGAACTCCTTGGCTCATTATTACTCTTCTGGGGCAATACCTTGCAGCAACTTTGATTGCAAAATTTGATACTACTATTGCAGCAATTCCTATTGCAATTTCGTTTATGCCATTACTCTCTGGTATGTCTGGCAATATTGGTAATCAAAGTACCACTATCATTGTGCGTGGTATCTCTACTGGCGAAGTCGAGCTTGAAGAAACACATAAAATTCTTTTCCATGAATTTGTTGTAAGTCTCTGTATCGGTCTTACTTGCGCTTTGATTCTGGGGAGTATTTCTTACTATGTTTACCAAAATCAACTGCTCTCGATTTTAATTTCAATGTCCTTGGTGGCATCAATGATTATTGCTGTCAGCCTAGGTACTATTACACCTCTCATCTTTAAAAAGCTCAAATTTGACCCCGCTAACGCAAGCGGTCCTTTGATCACTACAGCGATCGATGTCATATCATTTTTTGTCTATTTGACTTTAGTAACAAGGTTTATTAATCAGCTGGTTTAAGCTTAAAGGGTATAAAATAAAACAAGTGAAAAAGATTTTTGCCAGTGTTCTAATTGCCATGCTCAGCACTAGCATTGCTATTGGCATCACAAATGCACCGGTTGATTTAGAAGCTAAAACTGAAAAACAACTACGTAAACTCCATAAAAAGAGAGTCAAAAAGCTCATGAAACAAGGCAAAAACCTTGTCACTAGTGGCAAAGGTACTTGGGTCAATATTTGGAACTACCCAAAAGACACTAAAGCTTTTATGGCACGCTTAAAAAGATACAAGATAGACACTATCTACCTCCAAGTCAACAGATCTAATACTGATATTTTCAAACACAGAAAAGCTGTTGATCAAATTCTTAAAGACGCTCATAGAGAGGATATTAAAGTCATCGGCTGGAGTTATTGTTTTCTCAAAGATATCAAAGCTGATGCAGATAAATTTATCTATCCTGCTTTATACCAAAGTCCTGAAGGTGAGATGCTGGATGGCATGGCAGCAGATATAGAAGAAAACACTAATGAATGGGCAGTGAAAAGCTACACAGAAAAAATCAAAAAAGCATTACCAGAAAACTACCCTTTGATTGCCATAACTTTTTCTCCCAAAATCAAATCACGCTACCCATGGAAATACATCGCTCATAATTGGGATGTGATTATGCCGATGACATACTGGCACGGGCTAAAAAACCGCAAAAAAATTACTGTTTATAATTTTGTTGCTGAGAGCATCAAGCAAATTCGCGAGCTTTCCGGTAAAGAAGATGTCAATATTCACCTTATTACCGATGGTGACAGAACTACCAGCGAGGAAGTTGCAATCAGCTTGCGTGCAGCTAAAGATATGAACGTCAATGCCGGCATCAGTGTTTACCCAGAGCATTTAACCTCTGATGAAATGTTCAATGAAATCAAAGCTTATTAGTGGAAAGCCTCAATACTATTCTCTAAACCACATAAAACAGCATTAGCGATTATGGAGTGACCTATATGCAGCTCTTGGATATCTTCAAGCTGGGCTAGGAGCCGCGGTAAATTTAAGCTAGTAAGACCGTGTCCTAGATTAACTTTAAGCCCTAATGACTGAGCAAAACTAGCTGCCTTTTTGATACGCTGGATTTCTTGTGCCAGTCCTTCTTCGTTATTAGCAATAAAATGATTAGCATAAGTACCAGTATGAATCTCTATGAAATCTGCAGCAATATCTTTTGAAGCTTGAATTTGATCCAAATCAGGATCAACAAAGATAGAAACCTGGGTACTATTTGCTTGAATGGGCTTTATAAACTCAGCAAGAAAAGCTTTTTGTGAAAGCACATCCAAACCGCCTTCAGTAGTCAACTCTTCTCTTTTTTCTGGCACTAGGGTTGCAAGCTTGGCGCTGGTTGCTAAGCAGATTGCTCTGATCTCTTCTGTGGCTCCCATCTCAAAAGTAAAACCTAGCCGCGAATTTTTTAAGTAAGCTTCTATCTCTTTAATATCAGCGTCTTTGATATGACGGCGATCTTCACGCAAATGAGTTGTGATTCCGGCAGCACAGGTCTTCTCAATATTTTTGATAGCCTCGATTAAATTAGGCTCAGGACCCATACGTGCATTGCGTACTGTAGCTACGTGGTCAATATTTATATGAAGCTCAGGTTTCATGGCTAAGAGATTATAGCTCTTCTTTAGGGGAGTGTCGCCCTTTAGGCAAAAGCTAAACTTTGTGCTGGCTCATCTCTATAGGGTTATAGATAGTGTCTCTTTCGATAGGCTCAAGTGCAGCACCTTTAACCAGATTTTGCAGGGTCTCTTCAGCAAGTGACCTTTTTTGTGCACCAGCAGCACGAGTAATACGCTCAGCTTTAACAGTGCCATCAAGATCGTTAGCACCAAAGCTAAGTGCCACTTGTGCCATTTTCTCGCCAAGTTGTATCCAATAAGCTTTGATATTGTCAAAATTATCAAGCATCAAACGCGAGACCGCGATGTTTCTTAGTTGGTCATAGCCAGTAAGAGGCTTAACACCACGCTCTAAAAGATCATTACCTTCATAATGGCAACTCAAAGGTATGAAAGTCTGAAAACCACCTGACTTGTCTTGAGCCTGGCGCAAAACATCTAAATGCTCCACCCGCTCTTCAGGCTCCTCACCAATGCCAGCAAGCATAGTAGCGTTAGTACGCAAGCCTTTACTATGAGCAGCTTGATGAATCTTGACCCAAGTCTCAGCATCAATTTTATCTGGACACATCTCGTCGCGCACCTGGCGAGAGAAAATCTCAGCACCACCACCAGGCATTGAATCCAAACCAGCTGCAATTAAAGCATCAAAGATCTCGTCATAAGTCATTTTAGACTTATCGGCCTTGCGGGCAAACTGTTGAAAAAAGTCTATCTCAACTGCTGTAAAAGCTTTGACGTGAATACCAGGAGCATCTTGCTTAATAGCTTGTATCAAATCCGAGTAGTACTCAATCAAAGTTTTGGGGTTAAGACCACCTACTATGTGTACTTCTGTAGCCCCTTCAGCACGGGCACTCCTGACTTTTTCAAGAGCTTCAGGGATGCTCATAGTATAAGCGCCCTCTTCTCCAGGTTTGCGCGCAAAAGAACAAAAATCACACTCACCGATGCAAACATTGGTAGGGTTCAAATGCAAGTTAGTATTCCACCACACTTGTGACATTCTTTGGCGAGCAATTTCTTCAGAAAAACCTCTTGTGATAGCGACGTCATAAGATTTTCTTTGGCGAGCAAAATTTGCCAGGTGACCTAAGATAAAAATCTCATTATTTTTGATGAGCTGCTTACCTTCTTCAACCGAGATCCTCTCATTTTGAAGGACTTTAGCTGCAATTTCAGCTAGTTCATGACTAGAGGCAGCAAGCTCAGCAACAAAAAGAGCTGATTCTGTATTGAGCTCCATTTGCTCAGGTTTAGCTTGGCTAGACGTTAAAACCATTTGACTATATTTTACCACGTGATAGACTTACACATGTAAGCACATGGCGATTATTAGTTCATTTGAAGGCGATGCGAAATCTGAAGGCAGAAACTCCGCTTTAAAAGCAGAAGCTAGTAAGACCGATACAGAGCAAGAAAAAAGTTTAAGACCTGATAGTTTTGCAGACTACATTGGGCAGGAGGACCTGCAAAAATCACTGAAGATATCTATTGCTGCTGCACAACAGCGGGGCAAGATTTCTAGCCTTGGTCATATTTTACTTTACGGCCCGCCAGGTCTTGGTAAAACCAGCTGCGCTTACTTACTCGCCAAAGAACTAGGTAGCAATGCTCATATTTTTTCTGCTCCAGCCTTAGAAAGACCCAAAGATATTTTGGGCATTTTATTGGGTGTGGAAAAGGGGGATGTTGTCTTTATTGATGAAATCCACCGGCTTAATAAAATCACCGAAGAGCTTTTATATCCTGCTTTAGAGGACTTTCAAGTTGATCTTAGCAGCGGTAAAGGTAGCAGCTCACGCATGATGCGCCTAGACATCAATGACTTTATTTTAGTGGCAGCCACTACCAAGCTGGGCTTTTTGAGTGCTCCGCTGAGAGATCGTTTTGTACATATTCACCGTATGGAGTACTACTCGGTAGCAGATTTGAGTAAAATCCTGAGGCGCAACGCCGAGAATCTCAACACCAGCATTACAGAAAAAGCAGCTGATATCATCGCTTCTAGAGCCAGAGGCACACCCCGGATAGTCAATCGTCTACTGCGCTTAGTGAGAGACTTTGCCCAATACCAAGGCAAAAATCAAATTGATGCTGATATCGCGACGGAAGCTTTACAGCTCTACAAAATCGATGCCGACGGTTTAGATGCCATGGACAAAAAAATCCTACAACTGCTTGTTGAAAACTACAACGGAGGCCCTGCTGGACTTGAAACCATTGCCACTATGTCCGGAGAAGACAAAACAACTATCGAATCTTACTACGAGCCTTTTTTGATTCAAGCTGGCTATTTAATGCGCACACAAAGAGGCCGGGTGGTTACCGAAAAGGGCCTGAGTGCTGTTAAAATAGAAAAATGAGTCAAAGACGCGTCCTCATAGGATCAATGATCGGAATTCTTATGTTCACGATACTTTCTTGGGTTAGTCCAAGAACCTGGGATTTTTTAGAGGCAGAATTTCTAAAAGGCAGATCGTCTTTTCGTATAGTTGACCCCTTTGGCAAACTCAACTTCATCAATATCAGCTTTGATAATGAAACTTCAAAATCAGAATTATTGAATTTAGTAAGTGAACTAGCAGCTAGAGAAGCTGAGAGCATCAGTGTTTATACCAGCAAAAACAATCCTATGAGGCTTGATAACCTGGACTTAGAAACCAGTATTGGTGACTACGATAGTAAAACTCAAGTGATAAATTTCAGTGATATTGAAACCAGCAACGGAAACAGGTGGCTGGATCGCAGTGAGCATAACATAGCTAGCTTTTCTCATGAAGACATCATTGAAAACCAAATACCAGAAGACCTTATTAGTGGCAAAAACATTCTTATTTCCAGTCCGAATATAGATTCTAATAAAAACCGCTTAGATCTGGTACTCAACTATCTAGACGATCGTTGGGTCAAGCATATTGAGCTTGCTTCTATATTAAATTTTTTCTTGGTGGTATTTTGCTCTATCCTTCTTGCAGCTTTAGTTTCATCAGCTAGAATCATTGCTTATTTTGCTATTTCTCTTTTTACTATCGTTTTTGCTCAATTAGCTTTTTCTGTTGGCAATATTAACTTTGCCACACTAGAATTTTTAGTGCCTCTTACTGGTGTTTTGATACTCTCAAATCTTTTTGACCTTAATACAGAAGCAATCAAGCGCAAAGAAATTTTCAAACAAGAAGATGACGAAAATACTGAAAGCAAAATCTTTGCACAGGAGTACAAGGAAAAAAGCCCACAAGATACTGAAAACAGCAAAGCAGATTTAATACCGGTAAAAGACCTCAAAACCAAATTTTTTCAAGAACAAGAAGAAAATTTTGAAGATATTGCTTTACAGTTCCAAGAAAAAACCGTACGCTCGGTAGACAATATCAACGAAAAAATGTCTGAGCTGTTTGAGTCAAATCAACTTAGTGAAAGAGACCATATCAAGCTTTCTCTTTTAAAGCACAACTTTGATGCCATGATAGAAGAATTTGATGCCATCCTTTTCAATTTAGTGCCTTTTAGATTCGAAGCCGAAAGCGGTCTTATTAGCATACTTGAGCTTTATGCCAGTAAAATCTTCCAGTTAAGTAAAGGCAAAATGCAAATTAGCATTGATACCGAATTTTCAGTGCTGAGGTTTTCTGATCTCTCACAAAAAGTAAACACCTACAGAGTAATTTATAGGCTTGTTGATTTAATCAAAGAAATGAACTCAGATAAAATTGCTCAAAATCTCAATATTGCCATTAATATTTTTTCGGATCCCATAGATGAAAAAAGAATGCGTATTCGCCTAAGTTATGAGGGCAAAGCTATCAACCCTGAAAGCAATAATTTTAAGATCAAGGAAATCAAACAAAGAATCAATATCATTCCTGAAGCTAATTTAGATTTTGGAGAGCAAGAGCTCAAAGACATCGCACCGCATCTAACCAACCATATTGAGTTTCATCTCAAAAAACCACTCGGGGCAGAATCTAAAAGCAAAGAACTTGTAAGCTAATGCAGCATAAAATTCTTGAGTCTATAGATTATGCCAGCTATTTTAGTGTAGACGCTGATGACAGAGCAGTTATAGAAGAATTCAACTTTGATATTTTTGACTCTTTAAGGCAGATTTTCTCTGAAGGAGAAATCAATAAACTCAAGAGCTTAAATAATGACTACAGTAAAAGACTTGAAGAAAGTTCAAATACAATAATCAAAAAAGAAACCGAAAGACTGACAATAGACCTGAGCTGGAAATCTTCAAAGCTAGAAGGCAATACTTATAGCTTGCTTGATACAGAGAGACTTATCAAAGCACAAGAAACCTCTGAGGGTCATAATATCCAAGAAGCTTTGATGATCTTAAATCATAAAAAAGCATTGGATTATGTTTTTGAAAATAAAGAAGAATACAAAACCTTAACTCTAGCAAAAATAAACAAACTGCATTCTTTATTAGTTGAGGGGCTAGAAATTCAAACCGGTTTACGTAAAAAACGTATCGGTATTTTTGGCACAAAATATAAACCTCTTGGTGAGGAAAATAAAATAGAAAACGCCATGACTAGTCTTGTTGATTTAATCAACCAAGAAAACTTTGCTCCAAGTAAAGCTTTATTAAGCCTTGCCATGATCAGCTATATACAAGCATTTGAAGATGGTAACAAAAGAACAGCAAGAATACTTGCAAGTGCTCTCTTGCTTGCACACAATTATTGCCCACTTTCATATAGAAGCGTTGATGATTATGAATACAAGCTAGCAACGATTCTTTTTTATGAACAAAACAATCTAAGCTTTCTAAAAAAACTATTTATGAATCAATTTGAATTTGCTGTTAAGACTTATTTTTGAGATTATTGTTGATCGTCTTTCTTCTTATCATCAGACTCCTGAGCTTGAAGTTTGAGTTTTTCAATCTCATCTCTAAGTTCAGGGTCTTGAATCTGATCAAGATCAATTGAGTCTAAAGTTTTAAAGCTCAATTTAAAGGAAAAAATTCCAGACATATAAATCAATGTTAGAACGGCACCCCATAGAAGGCCAGCCTGGTAGATATTAATGGATAAATCTCTTTCAATATCAGCAACAAAAATAGAATTCCAAGCTGATTCAATAATAAAGCTCGGCAATACAATCACAAGAAACAAAGATACTATCAATATCAAAATTCCAAAAAGATTGAGTTGAAACATTTTCATTAGCTAAAATTTTACCAGAAGCACGTGAGCATTTATAACTATTATCAAATTAACCACAAAAAGTTTATCTGATGATTAAATTACAAAACCTTGATCCAGTAAGTCTTTGAGATCTAAGACTCCAAGCGGCTTGTTGTCTTGATCAATAATTACCAGACTAGAAATACGATGTTTTTTCATGATTTCCGCTGCTACGCTTGCCATAAGTTCGGGTCTTGCAAATTTAGGGTTTTTATTCATCAAATCCTCAGCTGTTTTTGAGAAGATCTCAACACCATAAGTAATCTGAGATCTACGCAAATCACCATCAGTAATAACACCAACTAGGTTCTTATCAGTATCACAGACACAAGTAAAACCAAAACTTTTAGAATCTATTTCAGCAAGTATCTCCTGCAAATTAGCTCCTACCAAAACCTGAGGTACTGCAGATACTCGCATCAGCTCAGAGATCTGTACAAAACTTCGTCCCAAAGAGCCTAAAGGATGCGAGCGAGCAAAATCTTCTTGCTTGAAATTTTTATGCTGCATCAAAGCAACAGCAAGTGCATCTCCCATCACTAAGGCAGCTGTCGTAGAGGATGTCGGAGCTAAATCCAAAGGACAAGCTTCTTTTTCTATTGGTGTCTCGAGCACAATATCAGAAAATTCAGCAAGCTTACTGTCTTTTCTTGCTGTAATAGACAGCAAAAGCAAACCAAGTTTTTTTATCGGGGGTAAAACTTTTCGCAGCTCTTCGGTATTACCACTAAAAGACAGCGCTAAAACTAGATCAGATTTTTTGAGCATCCCCAAATCGCCGTGTCCCATTTCAGCCGGGTGCACAAAAAAAGCTGGTGTTCCAGTGCTCGCTAAAGTAGCTGCGATTTTGGCACCAATATGTCCTGATTTGCCCATACCAGTAACAACAACCCGACCTTGAGTCTTTAGAATAGCTGCCACTGCCTTTTCAAAGTTTTCATCTAGATTTGCCTGGACGTCTTCTAGGACTTTGATTTCAGTAGCAAATACCTCTCTAGCAGATTCTAGAGAAAGCTGATTTTGACTAGCATTGAACATAGTTATATGATTTTAACATTTGCAAGCCTCAACACAATACGGCCTAAAAAACAAACTCAGCTTCGTCAAAATGGAAAGGCTGATAGACAATATTGTCAGGCTTGATCTCAAGCATCAAAACGGACAAGATTTATATCTCTTTATCCATATTTTAAAAGACGATTTGATCCGCTTTCACTATAGTTTTTACAAAAATTATAATCTGAGAATCAATCCCCATCTGGATTTTGAAAGATTTACTGGCTCTGGCAAAATTTCTTCTTACTTAGATAATCAAAGAGAAGCTTGGATTAAAACTAGTAAACTCAAAATCGAAATCAGCCAACCACTAGCTATCAAAATTTATGATTTAGAGGATAGCTTAGTTTGTGAAGATGAGCCTGAGCTTGGTTTTTGGTCCGGTCAACTTGAATCTAACAAAACAGAAATCCGTTCTTATAAAAAATACTGGGATCTTGAAAAGCCACCCAAGATTTATGGGCTCGGAGATAAGACAGGGACCATCAATCGCTGGGGTAAGCGCTTTCGCAACGCACCTTTAGATGCTCTAGGTTATGACTCAAAAAACTCTGATCCTCTTTACAAAGATATTCCGTTTTTTATAAACCTAGATTGTCAAAGCCAAAAAGCACACGGTATATTTTTTGATAATTTTCATCCTAAATTTTTTGATTTTGGTAAAGAAAGAAAACCTTCTCCTTATTACTATTTTGGTGCTGAAGCTGGTGAGCTTAATTATTATTTTTTTGCTGGTCCTAAAATATCAAATATTGTCTCTGACTACCTTGAGCTTAGTGGCAAGCCTCCATTATGGCCTAGCTACACTTACGGCTATCTTAGCTCTGGTATGTCCTACACAGAAGAAAACAATAGCCAAGAATTGCTACTAAAAACCTTTGAGCGCTTTGAACAAGCGCAAATCAAAACTAGTGCTTTTCATATGTCTTCTGGCTATACCTTGGATGCTAATAAACAAAGACAACAATTTATATGGAACCAAGAAAAATTTCCAGAGCTGGATAAATTCATCGAGAAAATCAAAGCAAAAAATATTGGCCTTTGCGTTAATCTCAAACCTGTTTTGCTAACGAGTCATCCTTGGTACCAAGAAGCTAAACATCTCAATCTATTTATAGAAAAAGAAAACCAAGAAACTTTAGTAGTGGATTACTGGAGCGGCAAAGGCTCGTATATGGACTTTACAAAAATTGCAACACAAAAATGGTGGAAGCAAAAAATCAAGGAAAGTATTTTGAGTCACGGCATTGAAGGCATCTGGAACGACAACAATGAATACGAAATCTTTGAGCCTTATATCAATCAAAATCGTGCTCATGAGATGTCTCTTTTAATGACCAAGATCTCTATGGAGGCATGCCGTGAGCTGAATATCCAAGAGCCTTGGATTCTGTCTCGAAGCGGTTATAGTGGTATTCAAAAATACGCTCAGACTTGGACCGGTGATAATTACAGCTCTTGGCAAGCACTACAATACGACAACGCTATTTTATCTAGCTGTGGTCTTAGTGGTTTGATCCACTGCGGCTCTGATATAGGTGGTTTCTGGGGACCAGATTTAGAGCCTGAATTATTTTTACGCTGGATTCAAAACGGAGTTTTTACTCCTAGATTCTGCATCCACTCCTACAAAGAAAAACCCACTGAACCTGATATGTTCGCACAGAGCCATCCAGAATTTTTCAAAATCATCCAAGATTTTATAAAGCTCAGATACAAATTAGTAAGCTATATAGAAAAACAAGCGCAAAAAGCCACAGACCAAGGTGTCCCAATCATGAGGCCTACAGTATATGATTTCCAGCATGACTCAAAAACATACGAGCAAAGTTTTGAGTATATCTTTGGTGATGAGTTTTTAATAGCACCTGTTTATAAGCCAATGAAAGAAGAAAAATACAAAGAAATTTATTTACCTGAATTTGATGGTAAGTGGCAGCACTACTTTAGCGAGCAGGTTTTTGATGCCGGAAAAAACTATAGCTTAGAGAATCAAGCTGAATATATACATGTATTTAAAAAATTAAGTTCTTGAAAGACTTGAGATTTTAAGATTCTTCTGACGCGCCAGCTTCTGGCTTAGCAAGATTACTAGCTCTTTGACGAGGAAGTTGAGAAAATTCACCAAAATCACCTGAATCAAGTTGATAGGCATGATGAGTTTCTAAGTCACTGTCAGCCTCTGGTTTAATCACTGAAAGTACATGAAGGCCTTCAGAAACTTCAGGAACACTTAATGGAGTGGTAGTTTTATTCGCGTCACCGATTACAGATACTGTCTTAGGAGCATTTAGATGATCGAAGAATTGACCAAAGGAAACATTAAATTCGCCTGTTTCTAGAGCATCAGTTGACATAAGATGAGCTTTTCCTCGTGATAAATCTTTATCATCAGGCCCAATTAATTCAACACGTTTATTATCTCCAGCGTGGGCGACCAAACCAGGATTTGCTTGACCAGATATGGTGGACCGGAAAGTAGAACCTCGGGTAGGATTATCTACTAACAGTGGATCAAGTCTGTGTTTACTAATTCCTGTAAACATAGGCTCTCCATCGACAAGTTTAGCTGCAAAAGTCAGATAACGATCTTGACCAGCAAGTTCATGTTTAGGAGGAAATTCGTCTCTGACAATGACCGTTAATGCAGCGCCACTACCACTATCTTGTTTCTTTAGTTCAGCAATTAAGGTGTCTCTAAGAAGTTGTTTCTGAAGTTTTGGATTAAACTTAATTGCTTCATCGAATCTAAAAATTGGGCTGGTAGACCTAAGATCCGCACCAGCCATCTTTTCACCAAGAGATCTTGTCAGTTTTATGTCTCCAGGTTGACTCAAAGGCTTAGTATCTGGAATAAGGCGACGCTGAGCTTCTTCAATATCAACTTTATCACTAATACCCTCTGGTAAAGAAAGTTCGGCTATTGTTTTACCATTATCACCTGTTGAGACTTTTCTTTCTAGTGATGGAAGATCTTGATTCCTAACATTTAAACCGGCACCTAAAGGGAATGATGTATCAGACATTACAACATTATAAACCAAAAGAAAACATAAAAACCTTAAAAAAATACCAGAAAACATTATCTAGGCTCCGACTGAGCATATGAGCCTCCATTAAGTCATATATAAGGCACAAAGAAAAAGGGTAAATAATTTAAAGGTCATTAAATCTTAATGCGCATTGAACACCGCCTAGATAGACATAATTTTGATGAGATCTTTGATCTTATAGTCATTGGCGGGGGTATCAACGGAGCTGGAGTAGCAAGGGATGCTGCCGAAAGAGGTCTTAAAGTACTGCTACTTGAAAAAGACGATTTTGCTGCTGGTTGTTCTTCACATTCTACTCGCCTCATCCACGGTGGACTTAGGTATCTTGAGTATCTCGAGTTTGATCTTGTCAAAGAATCGCTTCTTGAAAGAGATATTTTACTCAAAAACTATCCGCACTTAGTTAGCCCAATTGGCTTATTGGTGCCTGCTTATAAAGGCAATAAATATAATCCTTTGATGCTGAACCTTGGCATGTTTTTTTATCATAGCCTTGCTGGTAAAAAAAACATCAGTCCTTATCAAAAAATTTCCAAAGACAAACTTGGAAAACTTGAAGTTGGTATTGAAACCAAAAACTTTAATGGAGGTGTTTACTACTACGATGCTCAGGTACAGATAGCAGAGCGCCTGGTTTTAGAAAACATCGCAACAGCCATACACCGCGGAGCTATATGTATCAACCACGCAGAGGTTTCTGAGATCATTTGCACGGAGATGCACGGCAAACATTTTGCTCAAGGAGTGCGCTTCAAGGATAATCTCAACGGCAAAAGACCTTACACTGCTTACGGCAAAAACATAGTAAATCTTGCCGGGCCCTGGGTAGATCTGGTGAATGACAGACTCAAAGAAGAAGGCAATTTTGCTATCAAAGACCAGCTCAAAGAGCGGATGGGAGGCACTAAAGGTAGCCATATTGTCATCAAAAAATTTAAAGGTGCACCAACAGAATTTGGTATCTATAACGAGGCTAAAGCTGATTCTAGACCAATTTTTATACTCCCTTATAAAGTTGGAATGAATGAAGATTTGTACCTGATTGGTACCACTGATATTTTTCTTGATAAAGAAAAAGACAATCTCGATAAACTAGAAGTGACTCAAAAAGAAATCAGCTATCTCATAAATGAAGTCAACGAACTTTTTCCACAAGCTTTTATCACCGAAGACGATATTGTTAACACCTTCGTTGGAGTGAGACCACTACCAGGTAGTTCTTCTAAAAAAGCCGGTAAAGTCACTAGAAGACATTTTATTATTGATCACAAAAAAGAAAATATCGAAAACTATTACTCTGTTGTTGGTGGCAAGCTGACAACTTTTAGAAGCCTCTCTAAAGAAGTGCTGGATTTGATTTGCGACAAACACTGCTATACCCATGAGAAAAAAACCTTGGGTGCAAATTTTCCTCAAGAAAAAGAGTTTTATGAATATATCAAAGAAACCACACAGATTTACAGCAGAAAATATGACATTGATGCTCATACTATTTTGCACCTGATTATGATCTACGGCTCCAAAGCCGGTGAGGTATTAGACTTAACTATCTCTAACCCGAGGCTGAAAAGCAAAATCAGCAAAGACTCTGAGGATATAGAAGCGCAAATTGTTTATGCCATCAGAAGAGAAATGGCTTATAGCGTTGATGACATCATTAAGCGTAGGCTCAGTCTGGGACTAGTGCGCAAGGAATTTAGTCCAGTGGTTATTGACACTATCAAGCATTATATTTTTCAAGAATTTGAACTTGAAGGCAGACACCGTGATAAAGCTTTTGAGGATATATTGATCAATAATTTTAAAGTATGATTCTAACTATTGATGAAGGTACAACTAGCACAAGAGCACTGATGATCAGTCATTCAGGCGAGATTCTAGATTATGTACAAAAAGAAATCCCTTTAATCTTTCCAGAACCAAGCTGGGTTGAACAAGATGCCGGTCAAATCTGGCAACTAACTTTAGCCTGTTGCCGTGAGCTTATTCAAAAACTACTAAGCTCTAAAAAAATCACTAAAGATTCCATACAAGGAATTGCTATCACCAACCAAAGAGAAACAAGCATTGTATGGGATAAACACAAAAATAAAGCTGTCTACCAAGCAATTAGCTGGCAATGCAAAAGAACCGAAAGCGCTTGCGAGATATTAAAACAAAACTCAGAATTTGAAAAATATATCCAGGAAAAAACTGGCTTACTGATCAATTGCTATTTTTCAGCTACAAAACTTTCTTGGATAATAGAAAACATCGTCAAACAACAAGAACATAAGCTAGAAGATTTACTCTTTGGCACAGTAGATAGTTGGCTGATTTGGAATTTAACTCAAGGGCAAGAACATCTGACAGATAGCACTAATGCAGCCAGAACCATGCTTTTTGATATCGAATCGATGTGCTGGGACAAAAAAATCCTAGAAACTCTAGAAATCAAAGAATCCCTTTTACCAAAGGTCATAGACAGTAGAGGCAGGTTTGGCACAACAACTTTGTTTAAAGATTTGATAGACAAAGAGCTTCCAATTTTGGCTGTTATTGGTGATCAACAGGCTGCTCTTCACGCCTACAACAACGAAGCCAAAATAACTTATGGCACTGGTAGTTTTATCATGCTGCCTTTTGCAGGCAATAATCCTCAGGGGCTTCTTAAAACTATTGCCTATAGTGAAAATGAAAAAATCCACTACGCACTAGAAGGCAGTATTTTTATGGGCGCTTCATTATTAGAGTGGCTCAAAAATGAGCTGGGCATGATAGAAAATCCTGCCGAGATCGAGGCTTTGATTGACTCAGCTAATGACAATGCAGCGGTATATTTGATCCCAGCATTAGCTGGTCTTGGTGCACCTTATTGGCGTAATGATGTCAAAGGCGCTATTTTTGGCTTAATCAGATCCAGTACAAAAGCTGATATTAGTAAAGCTGCCCTAGAAGCTATCGCTTTTAGAGTAAAGGATATTTTCGAGACTTTAACAGAAGCTAGTCTCAAGCAAATCAGCCATGTAAATGTTGATGGTGGTGCCAGCAGAAATAATTACTTGATGCAAACACAAGCAAATTTACTCAATAAAGAGATTAGAAGATACAGCGAAAAAGAAATGACAGCTCTTGGAGCAGCAAAAATGACAGGAAAAGTGACACTTCAACTCAAAGCAGAAACAAGTTTTCAAGCAAAAGAGAATTTAGAATCTAAATACCAAGTTTGGAAAGACTATCTAGGACTAGTTTTAGGCTGATCTGAGTAGTGGCATAGCGTCTTCAATAAAATTGACATAGGTCTGGAAAAACTTGGTTGCCTCAGCACCTCTCATGCGCTCTCTAAGTCTTCTATCAGCAGCTTGAATACGAGCAAGTTTTTTATCACCTACTTTATCAAGCTTGTATTTTTCTATTTTAGTCATGAAACTTCTTACTGCAGACATCACTTCTACACCAATTGGTGTTGCCGTCTGGGTAGATTCAAATTCTGGAAAACTGTCAGATTCTCTTTCCTTGCGAGCTTCAATTTTCGTTTCCAGCAAAGCAAATTTATTTTCCATGTATTGCTCAAATTTTTTCAATTTATTCTCGCGAATACCAGAAGCTTTTGCATTAGCTAAGAGCATTGCATATTCTATTTTTAGTTGTTCAACTCTATCTTCTAACATAATTTTCCTCTAGGCCATTTTTAATAGGCTATTTGCTTCTCTGCGCATATCTCGCATCTGAGCCAAAATTGTGGTGTGTGGTAATTTTTCGCCAGCTTGATCTAAAAGCCCCAAATCTTTACTTGCTATACCTTTAGCTAATTTAGGGATATTGGTCTTGATGCCGTCAATAAGCTCTCCAAGATTTGGATTTTTTGCTTGATCTTGGCTTAGATCCTGGATTTTGCCTTGTAAACTAGGCCCGTGTATGTTTAATTTTGTATCCATGTTTAGTTTTTCTTACACAATTAGAATTGCAAACTGAAGTTAAGGTTGATTTAAAAGCTTGCTTTAATATTTCTCATGAATCTATTTCATACTCTCAGTGGATACCAACCTTTAGCATTCAAGATGCGCCCTCAAAAACTTGAAGACTTAGCTGGTTCTATCAAAAACAACCCAGCTTTTATCAACTGGCTCGAATCTGGAGCTAAACAATCAGCCTTACTCTGGGGTCCTCCAGGCACAGGTAAAACCAGCATTGCTCATCTAGGTGCTCAGATCACAGACAAGGAGTTTATAAAACTACAAGCATTTAGCTCAGGTGTTAAAGAATTGAGAGAGATTATAGAAAGATCAGAGCGTATTCCAAATTCGATTTTGCTTTTTGTCGATGAGATTCATAGCTTTAACAAAAACCAACAAGACATTTTACTCAACGCTGTTGAAAAGGGTATTCTGACACTGATTGGCGCCACTACTGAAAACCCTGCCATCTCTATCAATAAAGCACTTTTAAGTAGATGCATCATTTTTGAATTAAAACCTCATAGTACAGAGGATTTAAAAGCTCTAACTTTGAAAGCTTGCAAAGAAGAAAAGCGCAGCATTGATGCTAAAGCACTTGATTACCTTGCCAAGTTTGCTCATGGGGACGCTAGACATTTATTCACTAATCTAGAATTACTCATCAATAATTCAAGCGAGCATATAGACCTTGAACTAGCAGAAAATTTAATCGACAAGAAATTTTTTTCGGGTGACGCCAACACTTACTACGATTGTGTTTCAGCATTACAAAAATCAATGCGAGGCAGTGATGTTGATGCTTCTTTGTATTGGCTTGCACGGCTTTTACACAGCGGCGCCGAGCTTGAAAGTGTCGCTCGAAGAATCTTAGTAACTGCAAGCGAGGATGTTGGCATCGCTGATCCTCAGGCATTAGTAATTGCAAATGCTGCTTATGATGCTGCTTTGAAACTTGGCATGCCTGAAGCTCGCATCCCACTTGCTCAAGCCGTTGTTTATATTGCAAAAGCTGCTA
>CAWUIS010000015.1:0-16972 GCA_963922625.1 uncultured Candidatus Melainabacteria bacterium
GTACTGCTGATGGCAATGGTATCTCCTCTAACTAATATTGTTGGTGCATTGGGTGTTGCTGTGATTTTGTTTTTTGGGCTGAAAGCAGTGAGTTCATCAAGTTTAAGTGTAGGTGAGTTTTCGTCTTTTTTTGTGACCACTATTTTACTCTATGACCCAATCAAAAGATTAGGCCGTGTTAGCACCATTATTCAGTCTGCTCTTGGTGTTGCTGAAAGAGTTTTTGCGATATTAGACAAACCGGTTCAAGCTGATGTTCAAAGCAAGGCTAGTCTTGATAAAAAAGAAGTGAAAGGCTCACTAGAATTCAAACACGTCCACTTTGCTTATGAAACAGAAACTGTTTTTGAGGATTTGAATTTAAATATTCCGGCAGGGACTAGCCTTGCTTTAGTTGGTCCAAGTGGAGGCGGGAAAACAAGCTTAGCCAACTTGATCCCTAGGTTCTATGAACTCAATCAAGGTGAAATATTACTTGATGGAGTTGATATTAGAGAACTTCCTTTAGAAGATCTGCGCAAGAACATTGCTCTAGTAAGTCAAGAGCCACTTTTGTTTAACGAGAGTATCAAAAAAAATATTGCTTTAGGTATCAGTAATCAAGAACAACTCACACAAGAACAGATAGATGAGATTTGCCAAGAGGCTGCTAAAAGTTCTTTTGTGATGGACTTTGCAAAAAACTTGGAGCATGGTTTAGATACCAATATAGGAGAAGCTGGTAATAAGTTATCAATCGGTCAAAAGCAGAGGCTCTCATTGGCACGAGCTTTTGCAAGCGATGCTCGCATAATTATTCTGGATGAGCCCACTAGCGCTCTTGATAATGAATCTCAAGAGTTTGTCTACCAATCAATTCAAATGTTAATGAAAGACAGAACTGTGATCATCATCGCTCATCGATTAAATACCGTTAAATCTTGTGATCAGATTGTCTTTCTAAAAGACGGTAATATAATTGAAAAAGGATCTCACGCTGAGCTGTTACAAAAAGGTGAGTCATATTCTCAGCTGTACCGTACTTAGGGCTTTGGATTCATCAAAGTCTCATCTCAAGAACAAAATAATCATTTTGATTACCCAAAAACTTTAATGAGTTAGCACAGCTGAGAAGCTGATACTATACAGATTCCATGCAAAAAATACTTAATTACTTTGATTTAGACAAAAAGATTAACTATAAAACAGAAATTCTATCTGGATTAACAGTTGCTATTGCTTTAATTCCAGAAGCAGTCGCTTTTGCCTTTGTTGCAGGTTTATCACCTTTAACAGGGCTTTACGCAGCTTTTGTCATGGGTTTAATAACCTCTCTGTTTGGCGGTAGACCTGGCATGATTTCTGGAGCTACTGGTGCAGTGGCAGTGGTTTTAATTGCTCTTGCTAAAACCCATGGACCAGAATATATTTTTGCAACAGTAATTTTTGCCGGGATAATCCAAATCTTGGCGGGACTTTTTAAGCTTGGTAAATTTATGCGACTTGTTCCTCATCCTGTGATTTTTGGCTTTGTAAATGGACTTGCCATTATTATTTTTGAATCTCAAATTGGACAATTTAAAGATGCTGCGGGTAATTGGCTTCAAGGTGAAGATCTTTTTACAATGCTTGCTTTGGTTGCACTAACCATTCTTATCATTTGGCTTTTCCCAAAACTCACGAAATTAATACCCTCTTCTTTAATGGCAATTTTGACCATTTTTGCCATAGTGAAAATTTTTAATATCGATACCAAAACCGTTGGTGATATGGCTTCTATAAGTGGTGGTTTTCCCCCTTTTCATATTCCAGAAATGCCATTGAATATTGAGAATATCTCTTTAATTTTTCCTGTTGCAGCTGCTGTTGCAGCAGTAGGACTAATTGAAAGTTTGCTTACCTTAAATATCATTGATGAAATTACAGAAACACGAGGACAAGGTAATCGAGAAACAATTGCTCAAGGTCTTGCAAATATGCTTTCTGGTTTCTTTTCAGGTATGGGGGGATGTGCAATGATTGGACAAAGCCTTATTAATATCTCTGCAGGTGCTCGCCAAAGGCTGTCAGGTGTTTTTGCAGCAATAATGCTTATGGTATTTATTATGTACGGTGCCCCTATTGTAGAGCAATTGCCAATTGCTGCTTTAACAGGCTTAATGATAATGGTTTCAATTGGTACTTTTGAATGGGCGAGTTTAAAGACTTTTACACAAATGCCAAAGTCTGATATCACCTTGATGATTTTAGTTACCTTAATTACAGCAATTCTTCATAACTTAGCTCTTGCCGTTATTTGTGGTGTGATTTTGGCTGCCCTAGTTTTTGCTTGGAAAAAAGCAAAAGATGTTCATGCAGTTACTTTTATAGATGATAACGGTGGCAAACATTATGAGCTTAAAGGCGTTCTTTTTTTTGCTTCAATAACCCAATTCAATGAATGCTTTGATCCGGTAAATGACCCAGAAGAAGTTTACATTGATTTTGCACAGAGTAGAGTTTCAGACATGTCAGCAATAGAAGCCTTAAACAAACTAACGAAACGCTATCTTAAATTAGGCAAAAAAATTCATCTTGCCCATTTAAGTGCAGACTGCCGGAAGTTACTCGAAAACGCAAATAAAATTATTGATGTCAATGTTTTAGAAGACCCTACTTATAAAGTAGTTTGTGATAAGTTGGGCGGTAGTTTTTAAATAATGGGGCCGTGTCTTCGATTTTCATGTTTGCTAAATAAAATCAAAAAATGCAAGTATATTTCAACTTGATGTTTATGATAAATGGCTCTTTCTCCACTTTTCACGCTATGCCATGAAAATGCACAATATTTGCAATTTCACGGTATATTGTAGAAATGCAATCGCTTGGGATTTTTAGACCAATATTTAATGAATTAAAGGAAGAGCTTAAGAATCAGAAGATTTTAATTCTTCTAGGAGCAAGGCAAGTTGGCAAGACTTACTTAATGCAAGAACTTGAAAATGAGGTGCTGAATGAAGACAAGCAAGTTAAGTTTTTTAACTTAGAAATTCCTAGTGATAGTAGATTCTTTGCTCAGGATGAAGCTGAGCTTTATGATTCATTAGTTAAAGACGCAGATTATATTTTTATAGATGAATTTCATTATTTGAAAAATGCAACAAAACTATTTAAGGCTATCTATGATGATAGAAAAAGCAAAGTTAAAATCATTGCCTCTGGTTCTTCAGCTTTGGAAATTCACAAACATCTCAAAGAGAGTTTAGCTGGACGCAAAACTACTTATATCATTACTCCTCTTAGTTTTACTGAAATAAACCAAGCAAAAAAATCTTTTAATTGGTATTTGAATTTTGGTGGCTATCCTGAGCTAGTTAAAATTAAAGAAAAAAAATCTCAGATTAGGTATCTAGAAGAAGTAGTTAGGACGTATATTTTGAAAGATATTAAAGCTCTCATAGATGAAGAGCATATTCCTTCTTTCAACGCTATGCTGTATGACCTAGCCTTTAATCAAGGTCAAGTTATTTCAGCAAATAGTCTTGCAAATGAATATAGATTAAACCACGGAACTGTAGAGAGATATCTGGAAATACTTTCACAAACCTACATACTGCATAAAATACCGAGCTACGCCTCTAACTTAAGTAACGAACTAAAAAAATCTAAGAAGTATTACTTCTATGATATTGGTATTAGGAATTCTATAATTAATAATTTTGAAGAAATTACTAAGCGCAAAGATAAAGGATCAATTTATGAACAATATGTTTGTAATTTTTTACTAAACAATGCAACAGCAAACGCTGAGTTGAGATTTTGGAGAACTCGCAATGATGATGAGATAGATTTTGTTTACCTCAAGAACAACAAGCCTTATATATTTGAAGTTAAATCTAAACTTCGAAAAGCAGCAATCCCAGATGCGATGAAAACCTTCATTAATAGCTACCGCAACTTAGAGGCAGCCTATGTCATAAATGAAAATATAGAAACTGAACTTGAATACAATGGATTTACAGTCAATTTTATTAAAATCTCAGATATAGAAGAAGATATTGTCTTAAAAGAAGTTTTTGAAGTCTGATTCTTAGGAGCTGCATCTACCTATTTCACTTTTCAAAACAAAAAGCGCCAGGTATATTTCAACTTTATGTTTATGATCAATGGCTCCCCCTAATGGATAAATTTCGCAACTTTGAGGTGGAGTTTGATGTGAATATCTCTAGAGTCCAGCGAATAATAGCTATAAATTCTAAAATTTAATGTTAAATCAGGTGTAATAATAACTTTATATAGTTGGTATGAAGACAAAGGCCCCAACTGAGCCATGGCGATCCAAAGCTACTCAAAACCCTGGGGAGCAAAATCTTCCAGATCCCATTGATAAAACTAAAAGCCCAAAATCATTATCAGCATTAAGTTTAGGTAGACTTCATGCAAGTCCTGCTCAAATAAATAGTATCACTTATCCAGAGCCAGGAGGATCAAAAATAGATACAGAAGAAAATTTTCAAAAGTTTCAGAGACTTTATTTAGAAATTTTAAAAGAAAAATATCCTTTAGATTATCAAGCAAGGTTAATTGCAGCAAAAGACTTTGTGAAAAAGTTATATGCAATTACAGTGACACATGAAACTAACATAGAAGCAATACTTAATTCAAAAGCAATTTTACCTTTAATTCAAAGACCTAAAGAATCTAGAAAAGCCAATGGTGTTTTGCCCTGGGATGAGCCATTGATGGCTGAGCATTATATATTTGGAACTTTTGGTAAGCCTCAAGAAAGAGGCCAAAAAGATCATAGAGTAGCTTTTTTGGTTGATCCAATGAAGCATCTACAATTTTTTACTATGCAAGATTGTTTGGGTCCCGGGCATCCTCCAGAAATTGATTGGTCTATTTTAGAGGAACAAAAAATGCACCCTAATCATCTTTTGGATCATTTTGCTTTAATGGTTGCAATTGCTTATGAAAAACCAGAGGATTTTTTACACGATCATGAAGCTCGTATCCCATCTCTCTATAGTCAATCTAATAGGTTTGCTAGAGTTGAATGCGAGCTTAGAATGAGAAAGATTAAGACTGAAGATATTTTAGGTATAGTAGTTGAAAATCCAAATACAAAAGATAAGTTATTAAACTTAGGGTACCCTGAGAAAAAAATTTTTACTACTTCGGGAGACGATTGGCTAGCTGAAGTTGCTACTATTGGTTATAACTTAAAAGGATAGCTGACTTCAAAGGCTTATCTGAGGCTAATTGGGAATGGCTCCCCCTAATGGATAAATTTTGCAACTCTCATAGGCTTGAATTTGATGTTAATGCTTATGTTATTGATGAGTTTTTTAAATTTGCTTAGATTTTGATGCTTAATATATCAAGAAGTGATCGTCTATAATTCAGTTTAGTATCCTATACGCTCACGCCTAATCTTATAAATCTTTCTTTGAACTTCTCGATCATCACAGATTAAACATTTCAATTGATCCTTGATTTTAAAGATAGCGTCGTATGTCAGAATAGGATTATTATTTACTTCTACTTCTTCAAGTTTTTTTAAATGGCTAAGTGGGGTTAAATCAGTAATAGAGTTATTCTCCAAACGAACACTTTTAAGATTCTTTAAATTCTTCAGGGGACTGATATCTCTTAAGTTGCAATTAATTAGGGTAAGGTATGTCAAGTTTTCACATGAAACTATATCTTCAATATTGATTAGATTGTTATTGAAGATCATTAAATTGTATATGCGGGATTTATTTTTTAAGCAACTTAGGTCTTTGATTCCAACGTTAGTGCAAAGGAATAAACAGTGTAAATTTGTTAAATTATCCAGGGGAAGACTGTCATATTCATAGTTACCTGCAATTCTTAAAATTGCTAGTTGGTCTAACTTATTCAAGAAAGTTAAATCATCAAATCTACAATCATCAACATCTAGCCTTCTTAAATTTTTCAAATCACTAATTTTAGTTGAATTAACTAGGGTATTGGTCTTGTAGATGATTTTAGAAGGTCTTGATTTACCTGTATGCTCTTTAAAGCTTTCCTCACCAAACAAGTTAGAGAGAAGTTCTTCAGTAATTTTTTGATTTTTTTTATTGGTTAATATCAACTCTTGAAGCTTTTTAAGTTTACATATTGGTTCGATATCAATTTCAACTCCCTTGAGAGTCATTTCTACATTTTCTAAATTAGAGAAGATTTCTATACCTTCTAATGACTTGATTGCTGGAGTAGTATCATCGTACATATTCTCTGGTGCATGCTCGTATTTAAGATGCTTTAAACTTAATGGACTTGGATAAAAATGTTCACTGCATTTTAACACTGCTTTAATGGTGTTCCTCAGTGTTGGATCAATAATCTTATCAAGGAGATAGTAGGGCTGACTTGATGAGCTATCTGTGAAAATACTCACATTCAATGATTGTCTGAGATCGTCAATTTGATCTTTATTGAGATTAGGACAATCATAAAAGTTAACAGACAAATTCTCAAAAGCATCTAGGTTAGATAGATTTTGAAGGTTCAGACAATTATAAAAATAAAGTCTTTTTAGATTAACCAAGTCTTTCATTTCTGGCACTTCATAAAGTGCAGATTCTGAAATCTTTATTTCTGTAACCTTTGCGAAATATTTGGAGATAAAGCTAAAATCTTGAATTTTAGTATGCCCCAAAGTAGCCATAGTATTAGCTTCAAAGTTATAGAAGTTTAACTCCTCAATATCTTCTCCCTTACAACTAAATAGCCAATCTACACTTACGTCTTCGAAGTTTATTGTTTTACAGTTATCAATTGTAATATTAAGATTGCTAAGCCTCTTTAGGTTTTTAAAAGTTATTGACTCCTTACCGTCCACTAGCTTGATGTTCAATATCATTATTTCCTCAAGAGACTCTAGGCTGCTAATTTCTTTTAAACTTATTGGCTTTGTCATGCCAGTCAAACAAATGCTTTTCAAGTTTTTAAACTCATTAATCAACTCAATATTTTTAGTGATACAGCCGCCTAAAGAAATACTTTCTAGCTTTTCTCTTTTGAATTCATTAATATCTATTACTTGATCTATGTTGTTGCCTTGGTATGAGAAATTTACGATTTTATCAAAAGGTATTATTAATGGGTTATTGGAAGAGTGGTGAGCTGTTGCAATAGAAACATTTTCTAGTTTATTTAGTGATTCTAAAATGCTGAAGTCAGAAACATTCTCAGCCACTAAATCTAATAGCCTCAGTTTTGCCAGATTGGGAATATGCTCAAGTAGTTCATTTGAATTAATATGAGTCTTTAGTTCTTCTAGTTGAGGAAGGTACCTTAAAAACGTGAAGTCATTAATATACTTATATGGCATATGGATATCACTACCATAGTTTAATCTTAGAACTTTTAGCTTAGATAATCCTTTAAGGCAACTACAATCACTAACTTGAGTAGCATTAAAATCAATAACTTCAAGATTTGTACACTCTTCAAGACCTTTTAGAGACTCAATTTCTTCAGCACAAGAGGGAAAAGTTAGTTCTCTTATATCTTCAAAGGATTCAAACCCTCTACTGAGAATATCTCCAGCAAGAAATTCGTCTTCAATGACAGTGTAGACTTGTTCTCTTGTAAGCCCCATGGCGAACATTATATCCAGAATTGGTCGCAAGAACCTGAAGACCTATACAGAAAACTAAGCATGAAGCAGAAAAGAAAAGACACCTTGTGTTGTGTCAGTATAGTTTAAGAAGTATATCTACCCTGTTGGTTGTGTTAACTAATATTGCAATATCTTAGTTGGGACTCAAGTATTTTAGTGAGGGATAGATCTTTAATTTGATGCCCTTCAATTTGCAGACATTCAAGGTTCGTAAATGTTAGTAAATGAAAAACGTTCTCTAATTTACATCTATGTAGAGAGAGTGCTTCAATTGACTTAGCGGTTTCAGTGAAACAGCTAAGATCACCTAAATCACATTTATATAACCTGATAGAGGATATGTTTTTGCAATTGTCTATAGAGAGTTTATAAGTATCTTCTTCTAAAAAGCATATATCTATCCTTTGAATCTCTTCAATATCTTTAAGAACAAGTTCTTTAGGGCAAGGGCATCCCTTTAGTTCTATTAGTTTCATAGAAGCAAAATTCTCTAGTATAATTTCGTCTTGTAATAATTGCTCTTCATGTCTTAAGACAAGGCTTTTAAGAGTAGGTGATATAAAAGAAGAATTAAAAGACTGGAGCCCGCAGCCGCGCAAATCAAGCTCCTCTAGCTCAGCAAAATTTGAGAAAACTTGAAGGTTCTCTAATGGATAACCACGTACTTTAAAACTTTTCAATCCCTTATAGTGTTCTAAGTTCTCTATAAATGATTTATTAGCTCCCATCCAACCATCAAAACCAACTAGATTAATTTTGCCAAAATTATAAGATTTATCACTCTCATAATTGGAAGTACTAATTGCAATTTCTTTAATGCCACTTAAATCAATGTTGCTAATATCAAAAATATCAATTAGGTGCAGGTGTAGAAAGTCTAAATTGGTAAGTCTAGCAAGTTTTTTTATATCCTCAATATCATCAACACAAATAGCAAGGTTTTTCAGACCTTGAAATTTGAACAGAGAATCAATATCTAATAATGGTTTTATATATTCTCTCTCAAAGGGTATGTAGTTGAGCTTTAAAGTATGTAATTTAGATAATGGTATTAAGGGCGCGATAAAATCAATGTCAGAAGTTGGGATATCAATTATCTCTAAATTTTCAAGTATTTCAAAGCCTCCAAAACTTGAAAATCTTGATACGGCTGCACTCTCGTAGTAACTAATTGACTTATCTCTACTTTCTAAAAAGCTATCTCCATCCTCATCATAGTCAAACTCCATTTTTATAATTTTTGATGAATTGCGAAGATCAACACGTTCAATATAAATATTAAATTGTTGATCAGAGACACTCACTAAACCTGGGTCTCTTGAACCTTTGAGCCAATCTTTCAAATCTTCCATGGTAGTTTTCTCTTTAAAATCCCATGAATCTTTAATTTCTTTCTCAAACCATTCGTTAAATTCTTCTTGAGTCTTGCCCTGAAACCCAGGTTTTTCTGAATTCTTGAAGTGTTCAGAACTATCGTTCATAAATATTTATTCTAACCTTTTGTTCTATTAGTTATTAATATAATCAATATTAATCAGGGGAGATTGGGGGCATAACCCCACAATTCCATACTTTGGTTGAGCCATTTAATTTTCAAAATAACTTGTGAGGCTTAAATTCAGACCTGTAAAGTGTCAGCTACCGTCTTCAATTTTCAGGCTTGAAAATAAAATCAAAAAAACCATCGAGTATATTTCAGCTTGACGCTTATTAAGAATGCCTCTCCTTAATGAATATATTTCGTAACTTTCAAGGAGATGCTTTATCTGATGAAGACCATTGTCTTCAAAATGGCCTGTAAATTTTTTAATTCACCCCTAATACTCCTTTATTGCATTTGAAAACCTTCTCCAAAACAAATGTGATAATTTCATTACATTGCTTACGACAGCCATATAATGAAATTCAATCGATAACGGCTACTCGATCAAAAAATCTAGAAGCGAAATTGTTAGAGTTTTTACAAAAGACTATATTTGCTTTTTTCTGGACTTTGTTTTGCAAAAATTGACCATATGAGGCTATTTCGACTTCTAGCTCTTTTTCATTTTTTGCATAGGAGGCCAAAAAACAAATCTGTAACCCGCTATCAGCAAACAACCTAAAATCATGTTTTTTCTTGTCTAATTTGGATTTCCGTATACAGGCTTCAATGTCTGAAAGTAGTTTTTCTCTAAATTCGTAGGACATGTCTTTCAAGGCTAGAATAGTCCTGGATTTAAACTTAGACTGCCTTAAGAATTTAGCGACGGAGCTAATGAAGGTTCGAAAGTTTTTAGGTTCTTTTTGATCAGGCGGCATAAGGTTATGGTCATTATCAATATATTTTTTATGAAAGTACTCATCAAGTTCACGTGACCACTGAGATAGTGCTATGCCAGTAGTCTGATCAAAGTATTCATCTTTATCATGCAAGTTTCGCCTTAAATAAAATCCTAAGAGTTCAATTTCATCGATAGTAATTAGATCTGTATCAAGTGATTCTGCAATCAAGCGCCTGTGAATATAATGAATTAACTTATATGGAGCTGATAGAACTTCCATCACCACTGAGAAATCTAACAAAGAGCATGAATAAGATTTAAAATCTATTTCAAGAAAGTTGAATGTACTACATAGCTTTTCAAATTGAATACTTAACCCTTGATAGTCACCAAAAGTAATGTTGATAGGGAATATTAAAGTTTCGTCGTTAGTATCTATCTCTAATAATTTATCTTTTGTGCCTTGCTTATAGAAGCTACATTGGATGTTCTTTGATAGGTAATCAACTGACTTCTGGTTTTGTAAGAAAGGGCTAATAATGCCACCTTTCAAATCTTGCTCTAGTTTGTTGAAAGAGTTGCCACTTTTAGATTCAAGAGTAAGTTTCTTTGCTTTACATTGAAATAATAGAATCGTTTGATCATGTTTTACCAATACATCTACTTCCCCTTTCTCAATTGTTTTGCCTGAGGAATCAGTATGTTTATAATCTAAGTTCTGGTAGACGTTGTCAGAAGGGAATATTTTTTTCAGGTTTACTACTAAACAATTTTCAATAGATTCACCCAAATGCTTCTTAAAAGCCTCTTTATCTTTCTTATCTCTGATTAGATCATAGTAGAAAGTATGTAAAAGGCATGTATGAAAGGTTGTAGGAACTGCGAGGAAATATTTGTTTTCAGATTTTACAAAAGGCCTCTCATATAGTTTGTTGAAATCCCATGGTGCTGCCAAAGGGTCTTGAAATATAACATTACCTTCAAAGCGCCATTGCTCATCTACATCAAAACTTAGACGTTTTAGTATGTTGGAGCATAATTGCTGGTCTAATTTCGAATATTGACAAAAACTCTCTAAATCAAAACCCATCACTTTATCAGATTTGCCGAAAGAGTGCATATTGAAGTAAATTGAAAAAATTTCCTCTTCACTTCTATCTTCGCTTGGAGCTCTTTCAAAGTATGCATTTGTTTGCTCCTGCGCAATTGATCTCGCAATAAGCCTAATTGCATTAAGTTCAAAATTAATGTACTCAAATATTGCGTCATAGAACTTTCTCAAGTCTGAAAAAGTGAAGCTGTATTTCTTTTTGAAAATATCAGAGAGCGGGTTGTAAATTGACTCAGCAAGCTGAAGTATTTTGGGAGGGTAACTTTCCCCACGAATATGAGCTGAGTAATATTTCGCACTGTACAGTATGAACTTCTCTATGCTTCCATCTTCTTGTGCCGCATCCACTAAATATCTATCGATATTACTTAAATAAGCTTGGCAAGTAACCATTACATCATTGGTATCCACCGTCCCCGGCTCTTCACTGCCTCTATCTTCACTTGACATGCTAAATATAATTCCGTTAATTAATTCAATGCAAATTAAGTGGTTGGCGGATTCATCATCAGGGTATATAACTTGACCTTCAATACCAATCAGAAAAGTCATAGATAGCTGGGTTAACAGCTTCACGGGTTCAAATTTTTTACAAAGCTTTTGTAGTTTGTGAAATGATTCAGATGCAGAATCTTTTGAGTTTTGACTTGATCGTGAATCCATACAATCTCCCTTTAGTACCGAAATATAGACTTTGATTATAATCTATGAAAGTATCCTTTACTCGCACACCAACATATGAAGATTTTACCTAATTATGAATAGTTGTCTTTTGGTATTTACTTTAGTAACACTTCGATAGCTGATGAAAAATTACAAAAAGTCGTTTTATCATGGTGGTGCTCTAAAGCTAGAAGATGAAAACATACACGCCTGGTTCTCAGATCATTAAGCCTTAGTTCATCAAAGTATCTCTCGGGTTCAAAAATAAAACAGGTTTTCCAGTCTTAACCATTTTATCTGTATAATTAACCCAATCAATGCGAGCGCCACTAGAATCAAAAAGCTTGATAATGTCTCCGGAGTTAGCAAGCTTGAGTGGTTTAAGTCCTTTTATTACAGTTGATTGTCCAGGTGCTAAGACAATTGAGCCTATTTTGTGCTTAAGCTCAGAATTATCAGTTAAAAACCAACCATTGATATCAACAACCTCAGCTCCTAAGTTAATCAAAGAAATCCATTCATTGCCTGCATCATCACCTTCAGGATTTATCATTGCAGCAGCAATGAAGATATCTACTAGATCATCATTAATGGTTTGACGTAACTGACCTTTACAAATCATATCTTCCGCTTTCGCAACTTCTATTGCTTCAGGAAAATTTTTCACATTCTCACCATCTCTATTATTTCCCTCAGAGTAGTAAAGTGGGTTAGCTTCATACACCTGATTATCAAACCGTAAACCAGTCAGTTCCTCTATTTGCGTTATTGTTACTTGATAATGCTGGTTACTGTATTTTTTTGAACCACCTTTGTCTTTAAGAGCTTCAATATCTTGGTAAATTACAAAGGCTCTAATATCTAATTCGTTAGTTTGCATATTTTTAAAACAAACCACTTTAAAAAAACCTGCGGGCACTAAAGCTGTTCTTCTACCAGAAGGTGTTATAGAGCGATCATAGTCACCATAAAAAGGACCAGAAAAGCTAGATATTTTCCCATCTTTTGCTAGGTCTAAATGGAAGACCCAATCTTCTAAAGCCAGCCACTCATCTTGGTTCAAATTAGCGTGCTGCAAACAACTATTGGAGTAGAAAAAAGTCTCATCAGCCGCGTATTGAGAGTCACGCAAGCTATTTCCCCAAGCAGCAGTTGTTCTTCTTGCCATATGTCCTCTATCCCATGGATTATTTGAGTAATATTCATTATCAAGTTGATTGTCATAACCAATACGAGAATCAATACGCCATCGGTCACTTCGTTTAGTCTTATGAAATTTGTTTTGATCAGCATTCAGACAAACAATCACAGGAGAACGCTTATTAGCATTATTATTCATGACTAACGAGTAAGTAGGATAATGGTAGATTTTACCCTGTTCATGAACCTCTGATGAAAGTTCTGTTGAAAAGCTTGGAATCGGAAGGAGAATTCCATCTATAAAATTTTCTTTGTAGCCAGTCATGGTTTATTACTGAATTAATTATAAGTCTTGATCTCTGCTATTGAATGAATATATTCAAGGTCAAAATAGACTTATCCTTTCAAACTTATATTTGTTAATTGCTGATTAGCTGTCAATTTTCAAATAGGTTATTATTACTTTTAGAGCTTGCTAAAGCTCTGGGGTTTAATCACCTCACACCAAGCAGTCACGAGAGATGTCATGACTGCATAAATACGACATCTCCCGGTTTTGTCAGCCGGGAGACATTAATGTATGTCCAGAGCCTCGGCTTAAAGATTACTGTAGTCGTCTTGGTGCGATTGATTAACTCCCGGCTACTTCTTTTTTGAAATAGCTAAAACAAAATCTCACTAATTATTTGGTGAGATTTTTTGTTTGCATATAAGGAGATAAAAATGAAACAAAAAAACATACTTGCTGCAATAGGTTTTTGCTTATTACTAAACCCAGCTTTAGCAAAAACAAAAACTTTAACTCTGCCTCATCATAAACTTGACCCAAATAAATCAAAGCTCTACTGTGAGTTTGATAATTTTCAGGAAATTGCTGTTGATGAAAAAACAAGACCCATCATAAAAGCTAAATTCAATGAGTTGCAAATTGCTGAAGCACATAAACAGTCTAAAGGTCCCATGAAAATCTATTTTGGACTTGATGCTGCTATAAGAGATATAAAGTTGAGTAGTAAAAGTCGTTCAGCATCAAAATTTAACAATTTAAGTGAAAAAGCGAATGGTATGGTTGTCCAAAATGATTCTTTTAAAATGTCCATAATGGAGCAACCTGGTAGTTTAAATATTGCTGACTATCAGCCGGTATATTTGTTTACTGTTTATAAACTCAACGGTGCTGCTTTTTACCATAAGCTTAATACCAGCGGTGTCACTATTGGAGCTGCAACATCCAGAGCAACCCAAGCTCCAGGTTGGTGTAAAAGTATCGATTGATTGATGAAAACCATTGACATATGTGCCCGAATACGAGGAGTGTGACCCGCTATAATAGCTATGTTTAATTGCGTTTCCCCATTTCGATTTTTTAGTAGAAATAGTCTGTCAGTGAGTATAAACGCCCAAGTAAGTCAAAATAATTCCCAGTTATCTTGATTTGCAATCAAGGAATAGCAACACTTTTTAGCTGGCTTGAAAATAAATTCTAGAATCATTGGATTTTTTATATTTTGTAAGAGTCGTGAAATCCTCCCTATTTATATGTTTCTTGTATTTATAAATTTTATTTATGAAGAGAAGGTTTTTTAGATTTGTAAAAGCCTAAGGGTGTATATGAAATTAACTCAAATCAAACACTTCAAACACTTTTTTCTAATACTAGAGATCTAGAAGATAAACAATAAAATTGAGAAGTAAGATCTTGAAACATATAAATTATTATCAAAGAATCAGCTATGATTCAAAAAAAGTGTTTGAAGTGTTTGAAACCTAAGTTTTCAAACGATAACCAATTGAAAATCTCACATTGGTTTGAGATCTTTTACAATATCTAGATTTAATTTCAATACCAAGTAAATTCAACTCTCTTGATAATTTTTCTTTATTCATTAACGGTAAATCATATATCTCAATACTTCTTTGGTAGCATTCGTACCACTCTGTATTTGTAACATGATCATCATTATTGTTAGTTCGCTCAGCAACCTCACCAAGCCAAAATTGTACCGGAGCTGATTCGATTCTAAAGCGCCTGGAAGCTTCCAAAGATGATTGTGGTGTTGTGAAAATATAGTCTCTTTTTGCAAGATCACTATATGCTTTGATAAATTTGGCGATAATTCCAGGGTATTCAAGCCTGAGCTTATCTATCAATTTACGATCTCGTTTCTCTTCCGAAATGAGGTTGTCAAATTTAAGAAATATCAATCTATCTAATGCTGCATCATCATGTATTGTAGGTAATTTATTTGCCAATACTAAAAACTTACAAAAAAGTTTTGAGCTGAACTGAGCTTTACCTTTGATATTCACCTCAACTCTAGCTTCTGGGTTTATAAGTGTTTTAAATATTGCTGGACATAGTGAATCTTTACCATCTGCAATAGGTTCATCATCAATATTTAGCATTTTGTCTGGCAATGAGCTTAAACCAAAGTCTTTAGATAGATTGGCTAGTTTTGTATCTGAAATAAAATCCTCTCCGATTATCTCTGTAATAACTTTGCCTAACAAAGATTTACCTGTATTCTTTGCACCAATAAAGAAAAATGCCTTTTTCAAAGTTGCTCTTTGAGTTAAAAAATAACCAAAGATTTCATGCAGAAGACTTTCTCTTAATATATCTCTGGAACCTTGAATATTGAACATATCAAAAAGTACTCTATCCCATACAGGGGTCTCAATATTCTGATCATAGTTTGAAATCTGAATATGATTTTTGAGCATCATACTACTTGAGTATTCAATTTCTTTATCTTCAAGACAGTCCCAGATATAGTCTTTAAGAGGGACCATTTCTTGATCAATCTGCCGCCAATTTAAATTTTCATCATATGTCTCAGACTTTATATCCTGAATTGCTGATGTCACCATCGTTGGTATACCATCTAAACCAAAATCTTGTTTTAGTCTGTGCTTTATTTTCAATGTCGAAAAATCTTCCCATACTTTGCCAGTAAAAATAGCAATTTGCTCTTTATTATTCTTGTAATATGTTTTCACTTCATTTTCAGAGGTGAATTTAAAAGTAATGTCAGCTAGTTTCTGTTGATCATCCTCTTTATTATATGTATCGTAACTTTTTGATTTTGTCCTTGAGGTTTTCTTTGATTTCTTCTCTTTGACATCCATTTTAGGTATTGCCTTTACCTCTGTTGCAGTACCTAGAAGCTCTATAAGCTTATTAGATCTTTCATCTTTCGGAAATTTATAGAGCCAGTCATCAACTCCTTGTTTATTGGAATCGTCATTTTCATGACTTGGTACTATCAGAAGAAAAACCTTACAGGCTTTTTCAATAAGCTTCTGACAAAGTGTATCCATTGCTTTCTGAATACTTTCGTCTAAATGATAGTCAGAATCAACTATTACTGTGATTTTCCTATTGGGCTTAGCCAAGTATTTATCGATATGATCATGTAAAACTTTGTTGCCTTGTGACCAATTCCAAACTCCACTAATACCAATAGAACATATTGGCTCCGGGTGATTGGCTAATACGCAGTCATTCTTTTTTTCGCCTTCAACGATTGCTGCTGGAATGGAGATATCGTTCAATTCAGCTTTCCATTGATCATCTGTTTTTAATTGTGAAAAATATGGTTTTACTTTTGTGCCAAATTTTTGATGATATTTTCGGATTTTGCTTTTAATCTCAACAGGCTCATCTAATCTGTACCTTGAGTGCCAATAGGCACCCGCTAATGGATCACGGTATTGAATCTCCCAACAACTATGATCTTTACGATTTAGTTCTAATTTAGTGGAACGATACCCTGCTTTTTCAATATCTACTAGGCTCAGGCAGGATTTTACTAGATCCAATTTATGGCTTGTTTTTAAAGGAAATCTGTTTTTTTTGACTATACTATTTTCTGACATTGCTTCTCATTTAATTGATCCGTTGATATATTTCCAGATCATGCTCGATATTTTTTTGATATTGCTTTGCAAGCTCTTGGTAATTAAACTTGGTGATCACTTCACTAATTAGCTCTAATACCTCGATCTTGAGATTGATAGACTCAATTGAGCTTAATATAGAATTAGATTTCAAGGATTCTGAAATTATCTGCTCCAAAAGTTTTTGAAAATCTAACTGCGCATTGTTTTGATTTAAAATTAATTGAAGCCAGGATTTAAATAGCTTTAAAACATTCTTTTGAAAGAAGTTTTTATCAAAACTGT
>CAWUIS010000016.1:0-16613 GCA_963922625.1 uncultured Candidatus Melainabacteria bacterium
TACCGGCAATTAGTTTAAATCTCACGGTAAAGAATTATAAACTTTGTTTGCTAAATCTATCTTTATTTAGATTAAGGTCTTGCAATGGTCTTTTTAGGTCGTTCAGAAAGTTGCTGCGAGATTGGAGGACGAGCTCCTTTAGGTTTTGTTGTAGGTGGTGGCGGGGTCTCTTTATTCTGTAAACGACGAAGATGACCTGGACCTGCCTGAGAACTCTTTGGATTAACAACATTACCTTGACCAGAAACTTTAATCTTCATGGATTTACTTGTATCAAGGAAATTAAACCGCATTTATAAAAAAAATATTATAATTCTTGGTTCCCAAAATCATGAAAATTTCTTGACGGCCCGGGCCGAAGAGTTTACTATAAAAACAGCGTTGCTAAAAAAGGGCCGGAACTTGAAATCAAACTTAATCGAATCTAGTGATCTTGAAATTATTCAACTTTGTCAATTGGGAGACAAAGACGCTTTTCAAGAGCTTGTAAAAAGATACCAAAAAAGCGTGTTTGCGCTTCTGTATCAATTAGCTCCAGAATGGAGAGACCTGAACGACTTATCCCAAGAGGTTTTCATTCGTGTTTATCGCGGTGTGCATAATTTACGCAATCCTAAAATTTTCAAGTCTTGGCTTAATCAAATTGTGCTTAATCTGTTCTACGATGAGCTTCGCAAAAGACCTCGTCGCGTCAAAACTGTAAGCATGGACCAAACCTTTGAGGATGATAGTGGTGAAAGTGAGTTTGTAAGAGAAATCAAAGACTCGAAACTCAAGCCCGATGAACTTATAAGTAACCTGGAAACCAGAGACGCAATTAAAAAAGCCATGGCGCAATTGCCGGAACAATTTAGAACAGCGATTGTCTTAAGAGAACTGCAGGGTCTTCAGTACGAAGAGATTGCAGAGCTGCTTGGAGTAGCCCTAGGTACAGTCAAATCAAGAATTTGGCGTGCCCGTGAGCGCTTACAAGTCTTGCTCCAGCCTTATCTCAATGAATCTGAAAACCCAAGCATGCCAGGCAAGCAATCCAACGCTTAGATTTCCTTGCCTGCTATAACGGGAGCAGCAATGGGGGATGATAGTAAAGACAGGGACCCAGAGGACATCATAGAGCTTCTTAAAAATTTTTATGAGCCAGGAGCTGAGGAGATGCAAGATTCTTCTGAGTTTCTCCAGCAGCTCGATGCCAAGATTGAGGACCGTAAGTCTTATAATCGCATCGCCAAAATCAATGACGAAATAGAAGACACCTATCTCCGTCGCCAAGAGCGCTTCCAGAATTTTATTAGCAAACTTGAAGAGAGCTTTTCATCGCTTGAAAAAGAAAAAAATAAAGCTCAAGGCAAGAAAAATCTCATCTTTGTTTTGATTATTATTGCCTCAATCATCATCTCAGCTTATGCCGGTTTTTATTTTGGAAAGGGGCTTTAAACACCTTTAAAAACTAGAAGTAGCTCTGCTGCCTGTCCTTTGGTTGCAAGTTTTTTCAGCTCTTTCATATCATTTAGCTTGTGATCATCCAGTAAATAAAAGGCAAGATCTCTTTTGCCCAGATGAATGCTGTCACCAAAAGTATTTAAAGCGAACTGCTCTTTATCAACTAAACTTTGGCGAGCAGATAGCTTAATACCCATGACATCGAGTTCTTGATTTTTTTTGAGTAGGATATCAAAGCTATCCTTTTTTTCAAGATACTTATAAATATCTTTTTGGGCATTGGCTTCAAACTCTCTTGCCAAAAATCTTTGTAAACGCCCGTATGAAATCGCTGAATTAACTTGCTTGAATAAGCCCAGCCTATCCTTAGCCACAGAATAAACACTCATCTGCAGAGCAACTGGCTGAGGTTCTTTATCAACATCTTCAATCAGCTCAACAGCACGGCTCAGCTCTTTGGCATCTCCTTTGAGTAAAAAAGAATTCTTCTCAAAGTGTTTAATCCGAATCGTGCTATTCCTATCAAAATGAGCTCTCAGAAGTTTTTTAGCTTCTTGTAAGTGAATATAACTTGGTGTATAAATTTTTACCTTGGGCGGGCTATCAAGCACCTTCACAAAGGACTTCGCAGCATCAATTTGCTCTTGGTTGCCAAGTACAATGACAGAGTTTTTAGTGGGGTCTGCACTAGCATAAGCTTTACTTGAAGCTTCTGCTTGGCTGATTTCAAGTTGTTTGAATAAATTCTCATTGAGACCTTGTGCGATTTCTTTAGCTTTGTAGTGCAAAACCGGTATAGAAATAAAATTGCGCCCATCAATATCAGCCTGAGTCATGATCAGACTATTACCTTTGAATTGGTAGCTAAGCCGGGTTAAATCACTAATATCCTCAATAGCATCTATCACTCTTTGCTTAGTGATAGTGACAGTCATGTTTCTATCGTACTGTTCAGGGAGTACTACATTGAATTCACCAACTTTAGAAAGAAGCAAAAGGATATCAGAGAGCTTAGTGTCTTTGAAAGCAAAATCAACTTTTTTGAGTAAGCTTGGGTTTCTTTCTTGAGCAGGAAGATACAAAGACTCATCAAAAGCAGTGAGGTCGCTTTTGAGAATGGCGCTTGCTTCTAAGCTTATGAATATAACCAAAGCCAAGGCTAATAAGCGTTGCATTTTTATATCTTATCAGTAGGACATAGTTAAACAATATTTTTGATATGCCTTATTTCATCTTTATGTATGGCAATAAAATCAAAGCTTATATTGGTTTTATAGATATCATAATTATGCTTACGTAGATAAGCTAAAGCAAGTTTTTTAAGCTGCTGGATTTTTTGAGTTTGAACTGCCGCAAGGCTCATATTCATTGACCAAGAACGGTATTTGACCTCTATGAAAACCAGGTATTTTTGACCGAAACGTTTTGCATCTAAAGCGATTATGTCTATTTCGCCTCGGTTAGACCAATGCCAATTGCGCTCCAGTATTTGATAGCCAAGTTTTTCTAAAAACTTTACAGCCAAGTCCTCTTGCCTAGCACCAAGTTTACGATTATTAAGTTTTTCCCCCATAAAAGCTATAATAGCAATATGACCTTATTTGCCTCAATCTCTGTCATGATCGGAGCTGCACTCGGTGCTTTATTGCGCTATTTTGTAAGCTTGCACTTACCTTTGCCTGTTCTTTTTGTAAATATCTTGGGCTCGCTTATCATTGGCTATAGCTATGCCAAGCTCAGCATCTCGCACAAAGAGCTTTTACCATTTATCAATACCGGAATTTTAGGAGGACTAACAACTTTCAGTTCTTTTAGCCTGGATATGGTTCAGGATTTACAGCAAGGTTTTTTCCTCAAAGCCTTGGTTTATGCCCTTGCTTCGGTTATCGTAGGTGTTTTTGCTTGTTTCTTGGGCTTTAAACTTTCACAGCTAGCTTAAGCAGCAAATGAAAAGAAGTAATATTATTACTAAGATGAAGATCAAATTTATATCTTACGGACACAAATTTTATGAAGAAGAGGGCAAGCCTGCTCCTTACCATGACTTTCTTTTTAGTTTACGTGATTTAAAAAATCCTTATTGGGTACCAGAGCTTAAAGATTTTAATGGCTTAGATAAAGAAATCATCGACTACTTTAAAGTGGATGAGAATATTCAAGATCGCCTGCAAAGGATTTTTGATCTGCTAGAAAAATTTATCATCGATTTTAAAAACAACAGCAACCGCCCTGCTGACTCTTGCATTGTTGTTGCATTTAAATGTACTGGCGGTAAGCATAGATCAGTTTACTTTGCTCAAAATCTCTATGATTTATTTTCAAATACCGAACATGAAATTTGCAAACAACTAGACTATGAATTAGAACACGTTGATTTACACAGGTACTTAGCAGCTCGATGAAGCAAATTTTCCGCAAGTATAGCTTTCCTGGTTTAAAGAGATGGATTTTCTCTGCTATCTTGGGTTTGCTTACTATCAGTTTTGGTGTGGCGCTAATTCTAAAAGCTCACCCTATCACTGTCATGGCTCAGTCTACATGGAATTTCATGTCTTATATCGCTGACAAGGTGCCACCTACAGTCAGTGGTATTGTCGCTGTTAGTATTGGTATTTTTCTTTTGCTTTATGCTTTTTTTAGAGCTAACAAGCAAGTTTTGTCATTGGTGGCACCTGATGAAAGTTCTCTTTTTGAAACTCTAGATAGAGCCATGATGGAAAATCGAGGCACTAAAATCGTTGCTATTGGTGGCGGCACAGGGCTTTCTAATATGCTCAAAGGCTTGAAAACTTATAGTAGTAAAATCACAGCCGTTGTCACTGTGGCAGACGATGGAGGTAGTAGTGGGCGCTTACGCGAAACCATGGACATCGTACCTCCTGGTGATATCCGCAACTGTATTGCTGCACTTTCTCACGATGATGAAGTTATCACTCAACTCTTTCAATATCGTTTTGATGAAGATGCTCCGCAGGATTTAAAAAATCATAGTTTTGGTAATTTATTTTTGACAGCCTTGGTTGAACTGGGCGGCAGTAATAATATGGCTGATGCTGTCAGTCAAGCTTGCCGAATACTCAAAGCAAGAGGCAGAGTACTTCCTGTAAGTAATGAGCCGATGAACCTAGTTGCCCAGATGGAAGATGGCACTGTTGTTGAAGGTGAATCTAATATCCCAAATGCACAAGGAAAAATTTCCTGGTTGAAATCAACCGAACCATTGCCTGAAATTTTGCCAGAAGTTATTGCTGCAATTAATGAAGCAGAGCTGATAGTGATGGGGCCTGGAAGCCTTTACACATCGATAATTCCAAATTTACTTTTCCCGCAATTGGTTGATGCCATTGCCAAATCAAGTGCAACTAAAGTTTATATCTGCAATGTTATGACTCAGCCTGGTGAGACAGGTGGTCTTTCAGCTTCAGAGCATGTCAAAGCGATACTCAAGCACACTGATGCTGGTTCTAATCTACTTGACTATGTCATTGTCAATAACGAGCTGCCTTATAAAAAACAGCTTGATAAATACAAAGCCGATAGCCAATTTCCAGTGGAGTTTGATTATCACGAGATTAAAGAACTCGGTTTAAAAATATACCCGACAGACCTTCTCCAAAAAGGTAATCTTGTACGTCATAACCCATACAAGCTAGCTAAAGCCATTATGAAGATCTATGAAAAAGAGCTTCGGCACCGTGATAAGGAAATCAGGCAGTTAATTAAGGCTAATTAAGACAGCCTTAAAAGATTCTGCATTGAATTTGTAATTTTCTGGCTTTTGTATCCATTGAGGTATTGTATGGCCTTTGCTAACACTACTATAGCTGATCGTCTTTATCAACCGGCAGAAGCTTCTACGGTCTTCAATCGTATGTTGGTGCAAATTGGATATGATCCGAATAACAGTCTGGTTACATCTCAATCATTAGATAGTTTTGTAGGAAGGGGATCAAGTGAAAGGATACCAAATAATAGCCAGGCTCCTACAAATCCTTACGGTGCCAAATCTGTTTCAATTTCTAATAGCCAAAATACTAATTCCTCTGCCTCTGCTCTTAATAGTTTTTCTAGATACTTGCAAAATCTCAATGATATCGGCGCAAAATATGTTTTAAGCCCAAGCACTTTGAACTCAAATAAAGAAACCAATTGTTGTATCGCAGCGTATTATTGGCTCAAAGAATCTCTACCGAAATCATTAACTAAAAATCTTGAAAAAAGTCATTTTTATTCATTTGCTGAAATGCCAAACGATAAAAGGCTATCTGGAGCTGCAGGAGCAGTAGCAGCAGTACCAGGACTAACAAAAGACTATCATGAAGTTAGAGCAGAGCAACCGGCATCTGAAAAACAAGAATTACTCAATGAAATGGCAAATAATCCTGAAAAATTTAAAGGGGCTTTGGTTAAATGGAGCGTTCATCAAGGTACTGGTAAGTTAAAAAAAGGTACTGGACATGTTGCCATGATTTCTAATATTCAAGTAAAGCGTGATGAGAATGGTAACGTTACAGACATTCTATTCAACTATACCGGCGCTAATTCTCCAGGCAATTTGGGGGAGTCTAAAAAAGTCCTGTCTCTTGAAAATGACTTCATAGAACCTGGTAACTCACTTAGTATTGCAGTGTTTTCAGATGAAGTACTCGATCACTTGTCTTGAGACTTTTCATCAGGGTCGTGTCGTCAATGCCCCCTTTTTTCGGACACTAAAACGCCCCCCTGAATTTTAGAATGATAGTTCTGTAAGTACTGATTTTATTATCAAAAGCTCACGCTCGATTACCTTGTATAGTGAGCTGTTCTGCAGGAAACTATTTTCCTGTCAAATCGGCATTTTTTAATCCAGTCGCGAAAAAACAAGGTTCAATTTGGTATTAAATGCTATCAGTCCTGATTTGACCACCTGTAGTAGAGTTGCTAGAGGTCGAAATTCGGCAAATCCTCTTATAGATGAAACTAGTAATTCTCGAACAATACAAGGCATTCGTGTCCCATCAGGCATACAAAAAATCACTAACTTATTATCGAATTTTCTGGGCTACAAAATTAATGACTCTGACACTGTTAGACATCTAGCAAATTTAAACGTCTATGATTGGGGACCGATTGCTACAAATTCCCCTATGGAGAAAAGTGATTTTTTGAATTTTACTAACTACTTATACCCTGGTGCAAGGAATAATAGATCACAAAACGCAACTGCCTCAAATTCTGTTGACTTGGCTGTTGGATACATTATGGGGCGGACACCATATGAAGAACTAATTAAAGATCCAACTAAGCGTGATCGAGTATATCATGATACTGGCTCATATAGAGACCAGGCTAGAGAACTTAAGCGCATAATAAAGGCAGATGGGCTAGTTTTATTAGATGCAAGAGCTTTTGGAGACAACTTTGAGTTATTTCGAAATTCAATGACTGAACAACGTTTTAACAGTATTCAATTAGACCAAAACTTTTATATTTTCAGTAAATTAGGCCCGGTTCACACTAGAGCAAAAATTCAATCATTGTTTCATATGGGTAATTCATCAACTATTAAAACACCAACTTATGCTTATGCTGTTCATCGTATAAAAGATACTAAACAAAAACAACCAGATTTTGTAGCATACGAGAGACGCATTAAATCCCAACTACAAAGTATTAATGAGCAAAACACTACAGGAGATAGGCTAACTATTAAAAATAGGTTTAATGCTAATGATTCTGGTCAACCTACTGTTCTACTTCTCCCAGAAAATCATTACATGGAAGGGAACAACTTGATAGAACAAATGCGCTCTATGTATGCTCGATCGAACAAGTATAGGCTAATTGAAGCACTCATTGCACAGTTTGGTATCCAAAACTTGCCAGTTGAAGGTTTAACACTCCCCAATAGACCAGCTAGTGAAGTACCCGAAGTTTTGTTTGATGAAACTGGTAAACCTACTCCGGCAACAAAAGAACTCTTAAAAACAATGGATGAATCAAGGTTAATTAAAGAAGTTGATCAGGGAGTGAATCTTATAGGAGTAGAAAAGCCAGAACATTATTTTTGTGGGATATACACTTATCGTTTTTTAGAGCAAATTGATTTAGCATCTTTGGACTTGCAAAATCAACAAACTGAAATTACAGAAGCACAAGGTGCAATACAATATTTGGATCAAAATATTGCGGCATATATAAATTTCTCAGAAAACTCACAAGAAGCTGTTAAGCTCCTCAATCGTGTCCAAGAAAATATAATTGAAAAATTAGGTCTTAATGATCAAGAAATTGAATGTAATGAGGCAGAAAATGGGTTAAAAAGCTACAAATTAAAAACTGATCAAATTGAACCGGAAAGACTTAGCGCAATTAAACAAGCAAGTTCATTAATAAATCAACAATCTTTTTCAGAACGGACAAATGATGCAATAGATTTTCTTGCAAATATGGGACCTGGTCTTGTTCCATACACGCATGGCAAAGCCCATTGTGAAATGATTGAAGAAGCTCTCAGGGCAAGAGGTATCTCTTTTATAAGAGTTGAGCCTGATGGTCTATAAAGCTAATAAACTCTTGGAGTAAATATAACTTTGCTTGTATTTTTAATGAATGGTTGCGGAGGCAAGATTTGAACTTACGACCTTTGGGTTATGAGCCCAACGAGCTACCAGACTGCTCCACTCCGCGTAAGCGATTATAGAGGATTTGACTTGATATTTGCTGGGTCTCTAGGGTATAAGGACGAAGTTTTAGCTTTTTTTTCAAAAATCATAAGTTTTCTTTCGCTTTCAACATCCAACTTATAAAGTTTTTCTTCACTTAGCTTCAATTTTAATGCTTGCATTGCATTTTTTGCCCTGGCTTCTTCATCATTAATATCCAAGTTTTTAAAAGCCACAAATTTGCCACCGGTTTTTACAAAGGGAACACAATACTCGAGTAATATTCTTAACTCAGCGACAGCTCTTGATAAAGCGATATCAAATCTCTCTCTGTAATTTTTATGATGCGCGAGTTCTTCAGCTCTCAGACACTTAGTTTCTATATTTTCTAGCTCCAACTCTGCACAAACTTTGTCAATAAATTTGATTTTTTTACCAACGCTATCAAGCGCCACAAATTTTTTATCAGGGAAACAAATTGCTAATGGCAGCACAGGAAAGCCTCCGCCACAGCCAATATCAATAATGCTTTGCGCCTGGTTTATATAACTTGCAACAAAAAGTGAGTCTGAAAAATGTTTAGCATAAACTCCAGCTTTATCTCGGATGCTTGAAATATTAGTATGAGAATTATAATCAGAATAAAGCTCGTATAGTTTTGCAAACTGAGCTTGGTTGTTTTCAATTAAAGTCTCTGCGTTCATTATAAATATATCGATGTAATTATATAGTCAATAAAAACTACAAAAATAAAGCTCAAAATCACTGTGGAGGTAGTGGCTTTACCAACTTCTTTGGCTCCGCCTTTGACATCTAAGCCAATGGTAATAGCTGTTAAAACAATCACAGCACCAAATATAGATGATTTTAAAAGACAAAACCAAATATCATCCATCTCGAAATAGTTTTGGATATTATTCAGCAAACCTGTAAGTCTAATATCCTCTCGTAGTCTCAGCGTGGTGAAACTTGCCAGAATAGCGACAAGGTCACCCAGGAAAATCACAAGCGGTGTAAAACAAATAGCTGCAAGAAAGCGTGGTACCGCTAGATAGTAGATAGGGTCTACTTTTAGTACCATCAGGGCATCAACCTGTTCTGTAATTTTCATATTAGCGATTTCAGCAGCGATACCAGTACCGTATTGAGTTGCAATCATCAAAGCACCAACTACTGGAATCAATTCGCGTGTCATAGTGATGCTGGTTAATAAGCCAAGCTGGTTGGCTAAACCTCTTGAGACAAATTCAGGTCCCAATTGCACTGCCATGACAATACCAAGTGCAATAGCGATCATAAAAATAGGCGAGATGCAATTAAAGATTAGTGTTTTAGATTCTTGCAAAAAAACTTGGTAATTACAATGCCCCGAAAATATATACTTCAACATTAGTGCCAAGTTTTTACCAGCTTTGCCGGCAAAAATCACTCCAAGTTTGAGAAAATTGGCAGCTTTCTTGAGCACGACTATAGTGTAACAGTTATAGAACTAGCAAAGTTTGTGAGCTTAGCTTCCACTTTCTGCCTAGTGTGGGTAGTAAATTTTATAAAACTTATGTCTCTATTATTAGTTTTGATTTGGATATTGTCGACAAAGTCCTTGCTCATACGGTTAAAGACAGTTTTATGATTAATCATGCTGCAAAGCTCATCGAGTACGAACTGGTTACGCTCAAGACAATCCAGAAACTTGCTTGAATCTTTAAAAACAATATGTCCTTGATTCAAGGATTTCCACATCATGGCATCGATATTAATCGACTCTTGATCATGCTTTTCATGAATCAATGGATTAGTGCGCGAGCGAATAAACTCAAAACGATTTTTGTGCTCTTGAGAGTAAGTAAGAACTTTCAACTGAGCTTTGGAGTTGAAAAATTCCACATGAACATACTGCTTGATGCCATTGAGTTTAGATCTTTCTAGAACGAGCCTGATAGATCTCTTGCCAATTTTGTAGCTCAAAAAAACCTTACCTAGTCTGTCTCTTGCACAACAGCCTTTGTCTAGTTCTTGTCTTAAAAGCTCCAAAATATCTTTGTGGCTATGACCATCAAGAAGTAGTTGGTGAAATAATTTCTCAGCAACTTGAAAATTACTCAAGTTGATCATAGCGTTGCTTCTAAAAAAACCTACTATGCTTTTAATTTTTTTGTTAAGAGCCAGATCTTCTTTGCTAACCAAAGGCAAGTAATTGGCCTTAGTAACTCTGATTTGAGAAACTACTTGAGCAGAGCTTTGTTCATCTTGAAAAAACACATCAGCATCATCAGACCTGATATCAAGACTATCAACTAACTTGTAGTCAATTTTTTGCTGTGTTGGCACAGATTTATTTTGCAAAAACTAGTTTAAGCTTGGGTTAAAGCCCAAAGAATCCTAAAGACAAAGTAGTCTATGTTTGCTTGAATCTTTAGTACTTAATATCCAAGCTCTAGCTAATTACTAGCTAGCTGACTTGCTCTTCTTAATAAATACCACTGTAATAAGTACAACTAGGACAACTAGGAGACTCAACTTAAAAAAGTTCTCCATAATTATCTCGCCAAAATTGACCAGCAAAAAAGTTACAGCAAAAAATCTACCAGCTCTTCCAAGAACACTATAGAGAGTAAAAGGAATAAGTGGCATTTTGGCAAGACCACCAGCTAGTGTAAAAACCTTGAAAGGTATAGGTGTAAAAGCAGCAATTAACACTGCCATTGAACCGTATCGACTAAAAAAATCTTCTGCTTTTTGCAAGACAGCAGCAGAATGCTTACCCAAAACAAACTCAATAATTGGTCTACCTCCAAAATAACCAATGCCATAGCCAAAAATCGCACCCAGCACACTGCCAAGACTTGCAATAAAAGCAAGCATGTAAGGATTGTTTGCACCATTTAAAATCATTGGGATATACAAAAAATCTGGCGGGATTGGAAAAAAAGAAGACTCCGTAAAAGCCAGAATAAACAAACCCATCTCACCAAGGGAGCTCATCCAGTCCAAAACCGGCTGCAAGTATCCTATTAATTGTTCTTTTAGTTCGTGTAGCATAGTGCAATATCTCTTTGAATCTGATCAATGAGCTCATCGATACTAGCAAATTTTTTCTCGTCACGGATCCTTGCTTTAAGTGAAAGCTCTAGTTTTTGCCCGTATATGTCTTGGTCAAAATTCAATATATGAGCTTCAGCTATAACCTGATCAGAATCGGTGAAGCTTGGCCTGGTACCAATATTAGTAACACAAGGGTATTTCTCACCGCTTTCAAGCTCAACTTCACCGCTATAAACACCCTTAAGGGGCTTCACCATATCGTGTGGAGGCAATAAATTTGCAGTCGGAAAACCAATAGTTCTGCCGCGCTTATCACCCTCAACAACATTAGCAATAATCAAAAAATCATAGCCCAGCATCTTATTAGCTTTTTCAATTTGTCCTTGCTCTATCAAATCACGGATATTTGAACTACTAATAGTTTTGTCAGATTGAGTGCATGCTTCAACCAAATCAAAGCCCAAATTATGTTCTTGGCACCAAGATTCTAAAACTTGAGGACTACCAGAACGGTTTTTACCAAAATGGTGATCATAACCACTAGAGACATAGGCAACATTCAAAATATTTTGGAGGTATTTTTCCAAATACTCATCAGGCTCCGTATTCATCAAAGCATGATCAAAATCTAAAACAAGAGCATGATCAACACCAAGCTTGGCAAAGTTTTTGAGTCTTGAATCTAAGTTGGTGATTAATTTTGGTGCTTTTGCTTTAGTAAGCTGACGAGGGTGATTGCGTAAGGTAACCACGGCACTAGCCAAGTTATGAGCCCTAGCATAATCAGTTGCTTTTTTGATGACCGCCTGGTGCCCTAAGTGAACTCCATCAAACATACCAAGAGCAACAGCGGTCTTTTGCTTTAGTTTTTCGGAGTTTTTATTTAATAAATTGGGTCTCAATTATAAATAAGGTCGTCGTAGAGATCATTGGCTTTGATGTTGTTAGTATAAAGAGCTTTTCCAATAACAACTCCATCAATATTACCGATCTTGCCAAGCTCTTTAATTTTATAAACATCTTCAATATTGCTCACCCCGCCACTTGCAATAATTTTGATGTCAGTATTAGCAAGCAAATCAGAAAGTGCTTGTAAGTTAGGACCTTCAAGGGTACCGTCTCTAGCTATATCTGTGAACATTACAATTTTCAAACCATGTTCTTTAAATTCATTGATGACGTCAATTGCTTTTTTGTCAGAGCTCTCAAGCCAACCTTCAACAGCAATATAACCATCACGGCAATCCAAACCAAAAACAATTTTCTCGCCACCAAATTTCTGTAATGCTTCTTTTGCAAATTCCGGGTCTTTAATGACAGCACTTCCAAGGATTACTCTTTCGGTGCCAACATCCAGAAGACGCTCAATCATAGCCATATTACGGATGCCACCACCAACTTGCACCTTGATACCAATATCATGGACGATTTTCCTGATGGTGCCAGTATTAACTCCATGACCAGATTTAGCTCCATCCAGATCAACTATATGCAAGTAATCAGCACCAGCTTGTTTCCATAACTTTGCTTGGAAAATAGGATTTTGGTTGTATACAGTTGACTTAGAAAAATCACCTTGCTCTAACCTGACACACTTCTCATCAAGAATATCTATAGCAGTGTAAATATTAAAAGGCATTATTTCGTGTAGTTTCTAAGTACTGGCTCAAAGTGGCTAGTATCAACCTCTTCATAGCTTAACTCAGGTTCACCGTCTTTGTAAGAAGCGATAGTGGTTTTTAACCAATCTTTGTCGTTTCTATCTGGGAAGTCAGGCTTATAGTGTGCACCACGACTCTCATTACGGTTAAGAGCACTTTTAGCGATAACTTTTGCCAAATCCATCATGTACATAACTTCTCTTGCATAGAAAAGACTTTGGTTAGCCCACTTACCTGAATCAGGCAATTTAGCTTTTGTGAGTCTATCTTGCAGATTAGAGATTTGCTTGAGTGTTTCTTCAAGTTTTTTGTTGTGTCTAACAACAGTTACATTTGCTGTCATCAACTCACCTAGCTCCATATGGATTTGTCTTGCGTTTTCTGAGCCTTCACGGCTAGTTAAAGTATTGATCAAATCTTCTTCAACTTTCACTTGCTCTTTGAAAGTAGACTCAGAGATATCATCGACAGACTTCTCAAGACCTTTAATATATTCAGCAACAGCAGTACCGGCAACAAAGCCACCAAAAGTACAAGAAAGAAGCGAATTTGCTCCAAGCCTGTTAGCACCGTGGTATTGATACTCAACCTCACCAGCACAGAACAAGCCAGGTATGTTAGTCATTTGTTTTTCATTGTCTACCCAAAGACCACCCATGCTGTAATGCACTGAAGGGAATACTTCCATAGGCACTTCACGTGGATCTACACCCTTGAATTTTTCATAAATTTCCAAGATACCACCGAGCTTACGGTTCAACTCGTCTCTATCTTTGTGAGTCAAGTCAAGATGCACAGCACGCTTACCATTGACACCCAGCCCCTGATTTACAACAATGTCAAAAATCTCACGTGTCGCAATATCACGAGGAACAAGGTTACCGTATTTAGGATATTTTTCTTCTAGGAAGTACCAAGGCTTGCCGTCTTTGTAGGTCCAGACTCTACCACCCTCTCCGCGGGCAGATTCAGACATAAGTCTGTCTTTATCAGTACCAGGGATAGCGGTAGGATGCACTTGGATAAACTCAGCATTAGCGTACTTAACGCCTTGCTTGTAAGAAACAGCAGCCGTAATACCGTTGTTGATGCTTGAGTTTGTTGATCTACCGTAAACCAAACCTGGTCCACCAGTAGCAAGTACAACAGCATCAGCTTTAAAAGCTCTCATTTCCATAGACGCCAGTTCTTGGGCAACTATACCCCTACAAACACCGTCATCATCGATGATATTAGAAAGCATTTCCCAGCCTTCGTACTTAGTAACTTTGCCTTCGTTTTCAAATCTTCTTACTTGTTCATCAAGTGCATACAAAAGCTGCTGCCCTGTAGTAGCACCAGCAAATGCTGTTCTGTGGTAAAGAGTTCCGCCAAATCTTCTGAAATCAAGGTTCCCTTCAGGGGTTCTATTGAACATGACACCAAAACGAGCATACATGTCGATAATCTCCGGTGCCATTTCGCACATTCTTTTGATAGGACCTTGGTTAGCTAAAAAATCACCACCGTAAATAGTGTCGTAAGCATGTTTGTCTGGATGATCGCCCTCACCTTTCAGGTTTTTTGCAGCGTTAATTCCACCTTGCGCGCATACAGAGTGAGAACGCTTAACTGGGACAATAGAAACCAAGTCAACCTCACAGCCAGCATGAACAGCTTTAAGAACAGCACCAAGTCCGCCTAATCCACCACCAACAACAACAACTTTTTTACTCATAAGTTAGTTATATATTAGCAGTATAAGGACCGGATTGCTACGCTGCACTGGTAATGACAGTGTAAAATGAGCACCTATGTCATATCCTGTGGTTGTTTTGAAGATTGGTACTAATTCTATTACTAAGGGATGCGACCAGGGTATCAACTTTCAAGTCATTAACAATCTCGCTCGTGCAGCTTCACAACTGAAAAACAAGGGCTTCCACGTCATAATTACTAGCTCAGGGGCTATGGGTTTAGGGCTAGCGAGACTTGGTTCTCAAAATATTGAAAAAAACATTAATGCTAACCCTTGCAAGCAAACTGTCATGAGTTACAAGCAAGCTCTAACATCTGTCGGGCAAGTTGAGCTGGTTAATGCCTACCAAAATATTTTTAAATACTACGGTCATCATGTTGGGCAAGTTTTGGTGACGCATTCTGGTTTGGACGATGCTCATCGTAATGAAACCATCCAAAATACCCTTGAAAAAATGTTTGAGCTGGATTTGATTCCAATCATCAACGCTAATGATACTGTCTCATCAAAAGAGCTTGAATACGGTGACAACGATAGCCTCGCGGCAAGAGTTGCAGTTCTGATCAAGGCCACCCGTTTAATTATCCTTAGCGATGTTGATGGTTTTTATGACTCAGATCCAAATAGTAATCAAAATGCTCAATTGATAAAATTTGTCGAGAAAATTGACGACTCCGTTTTAGCGAGTGCTGGAGATTCTAGTAAAGCCAATGGCTTAGGTGGCATGAAAAGTAAGCTACAAGCAGCTAGGATTTGCCAGCAAGAGGCTATAGCTGTTGATATCATCAACGCAAATAATACCGAGTCAATTTTGACCATGGTTGAAAATCCAAAACAAGAGATTCAAGGTAGCAGAATCTTGGTAAGTTAGTAATAATGAAATTTTTCTTGACTTTTGTTTTGTCTCTGTTTTTGCTTTCATGTACCAGGCAAGCAGAAATAAAAGTGATGGAGGACTCCGAAGCAGAAAGCCTCCCACAAAAAGCACTTGAGACTAAGCCAGCAAAGCCTAAAGTCAAAGCTTTTCAGTATTTTCAAGATTTTCTTTCTCTTGGAGCTCGTGTTTATAATTTCAATGGAGTGGATGGAGCTTATTACCACTTAGCTATTGATTATCAAAAAATTCTCACCAGTAATAGTTTGCAAACTTTAATTACAAAGCAAGCGAAGCAATTAGAGTCATTAAAAATACCTGAGCAAACTGATGAAAAAATTGCTTTCTTGGTTAATGCTTATAACTTTTTTTATATCCAAGAAACTTTGTCTGAGTACCCTGTTAAAGACAGCAAAGAGATTCGTAAATCCAAAGAAATTTACAATATCTCAGGCCTTAACTACAGCCTAAAACATCTTGAACAAATGCTTGTAGATGATTTTGAAGACCCGCGCCTGCGCTTTGCCATGGCTTGCCCGGCATTAAGCTGCCCTAGTCTAAATCCTGAAATTTACAAAGCTGAAAACATTTACATCCAGCTCAATAACTCTGTCCGCAACTATTTTAAAAACCCTAAGAACATCAAAGTAGCTAAAAAAGTTTTAGGTGATGATTATATTTCAACCTCAAAGCTTTTTGATTTTTATGAAGATGAGTTTGAATCAGTACTCAGTTTTATTCATAGCTACGCACCAAGTAGATACCGTAGATTTAATAGAGAAAAACAAAAGCTTGGCTTTGATTGGTCTTTAAATAGCCCAGAAAATCTATCAAAAAGCATGTAAATAGTGCTCAGTTTCCCAGGTGGAAACATGCGCGCGGTATTCTTGATACTCTTTGAATTTTGTTTCGATATAGTGTTGGTAAATATGCTCCCCGAGTGCAGATTTAACTAAATCGGATTTTTCCATATGCTGTAAAGCTTCATCTAGATTACCTGGTAAAGCGTGAATGTCTCTTTCTTTTAGAGTCTGCATTTCAAGGTCGTAGATGTTTTCATTGACCTCAGCTGGTGGCTCGGTTTTGTTTGCCATACCATCAAGACCAGCTTCAAGCATCACAGCAAAAGCCAGATAAGGATTTGTACTAGGATCTGGACAACGTAATTCAGCTCGGGTACCAGCTCCTCTCGTTGCCGGTACTCTAATCAGAGC
>CAWUIS010000017.1:0-16223 GCA_963922625.1 uncultured Candidatus Melainabacteria bacterium
AGTATTCCCTAAAATCACCTAGCTTTGCTAAGATTCAGCAAGATTAATCATTCTCTTAATGATTCTGATCTGCTTTTAAGATAAATAGACTTAATGGTACTACGCTTAGTTACAGGAATACATAAAGGTAGAGTTTTGAGTTCTTCGGCAACTGCAAAAGAGCTAAGACCTACTCAAGCCGTCGTCAGAGAAGCGATTATTAATGTGCTTAAATCACATTTTCTAGCTAGCGATGATTCTTTTCAAAACTACAAACTTTTAGATCTTTACTCAGGAAGTGGCAGTATGGGCTTTGAGTTTTTGTCTAATAATTTGGCTTCAGTTTGTTTTGTAGATTATGATCCTAAATGCCTTAAACTACTCAAAGAAAATGCAACAATTCTTGATTTAAATTTATCGGTTCAGATCTTAGCTGGCAAGCTTCCAAGTGTTTTGAAAAAATTGAGTCCTGAGTCTTTTAATATGCTTTTTTGTGACCCACCTTTTAAGATTAGTGTTGAAGACTATCTCAAAACTTTTCAGGCTGTTTTGGACAATAATTTGCTGGAGCAAGAAGCTTTATTGATTATGGAGTATAAAAATAAGGATCTTTTGAAGGCTCTTGAGGCAGGCTTTTCAGGAAAAATAGAAGTTTTTAAAACTAAAACTTATGGTGATTGTGAGATCATTTTTTCTACTTATAAAAAAACATAGATTTTTGAAAAAAATTTTTTGAAAAACTATTTACACCAGTCTATTAAAGAGTTAGACTGAAACTGCTGCGTGAATCGTAGTCAGGCACTAGTTTCTCGAGAGGCTAATATGAAAAGCACTCTCGGAGCGATATAGACCTGTGTTAAAGGAGATAAATTAATGAATAAAGCAGAATTAATCGAATCAGTTGCAGAGCAAACTGGTTTATCAAAGACTCAAGCTGATGATGCGCTAAAAGCAATTTTGGCAACTATCACTGAGCAACTATCAAAAGGTAACAAAATTACATTAGTTGGTTTTGGTACATTTGAAAGACGTAAGCGTAAGGCTCGTGTTGGTGTTAACCCACAAGATCCAAGTCAAAAAATCAAAATCGCTGCGAAAAATGCACCAGCATTTTCTCCAGGTTCTGAATTGAAAACAGCAGTTCAAACTGGTAAAGCACCTAAACTTGCTAAAAAGAAAATCGAAGCTAAAAAAGCAGCTGTTCAGAAAAAAGCAACTGCAGCAAAAGCTAAAAAAGTAGCTCCAGCTAAGAAAAAAGCTAGAAAGTAAGCTCTTAATTAGAAACTACTGTTGAACAAAAGCCCCTGGTTGATTTATTAGCCTGGGGTTTTTTTCTTGGCAACTAATGCTTCGCATTTTCAGGACATCCTTACTGGCAGTGTCGCCTGTACAGGGACACGCTCTTACTCAAGACGAGCTTTGAGGTCTTTGCATCAAGTTGAGCAGTGCATCCACGACAGTTGCTTCATGATCCAGCATTTTTTTGACTTGTTCAACTATAGGCATAGATAAGTTATTTTCTTGGGCGATTCTATAAACGGCATAGCAGGTGTTAACACCTTCAGCAACTTCACCTAATTTACTGATGATATCCTCATGTTTTTTTCCTTCTGCAAGTCCGTAGCCAACGCGATAATTTCTACTCAAAACAGAAGAGCAGGTTGCAATGAGATCACCAACACCAGCTGGACCCATCAAAGTCTCCCTCTGCCCCCCAGCAAATTCAAGAAAAACTCCCATTTCGTGTAGTCCTCGTGCAATTAGACTAGCTTTAGCAGATTCACCAAGCTTTAAGGCATCACAGGCACCTGCTGCAATGGCAATAATATTTTTCAAGGCGCCACAAAGCTCAACTCCTTTAATATCTGTATTGGTGTAGATCCTTAATGTTGGACTAGAGATCTCTTCCTGTATAATTTCTGCAATCTTTTGACTTTCAGCTGCGACTTCAGTCACCATCGGTTTGCCTTTAATAAGTTCTTTGGCAAGATTAGGTCCTGAGATTACAGCTTTTGGAAAATCGGGACAAAAAGAGTCCATGATATCGACAGGCGTTTTAAGGTTAATGGCATCAATTCCTTTTGAGGTATTAACTAAAATATGCTCTTGATCACCAACATTAATAAGAGAGAGATTTGCAAAAACTTCTGCCATTCCTTTAAGTGGTATGGCATTAATGATGATTTTACTGGCTAAAACTTCTCTTAGATCATTACTGATATGAACCTTGTCAGGGTATTTTTGAGTAATTGGCTTTTTAAAACGTCTAGTTTTATTGATTCTTCTAACTCTTGCTGGGTTATGATCCCACAGGATGATTTTTTGGTTTTGACCAAGTAAAAATGCTAGCGTGTTACCCCAGCTACCAGCACCTAAAATAGAGATTTGCTTTTCCAAATTCACCAGCTTAAAATTAGCATAATTGCGTTATAAATTTTTTAATTTAGCCTTTGATGATATGGATTTACAGCAATCACAGCTTATTAAGCCAGGTAGTTTTGTTACTAGCCTTAATATGGAAGCTTTTGTGTTGGCGCAAAAGCATAGTGAGTTTAGAAAAACATTGCTTGATTCGGATCTGATTTTGCCGGATGGAGTCTCAATTAGTTTGATTTTTAATTTATTGAGCGAAAAGAAGATCAAAAAATTAGCTGGGATTGATTTGGCAAGTAAATTAATTAGTCAAAAACAAAAAATTGCTTTCATTGGAGCAAAGCCTGAAGTAATTGAAATCTTGAAAAAGAAATTTCCAGACAAAGAAGTTTTTGCACAACATGGATTTTTTTTGGAGCAAGAGGAAAAAAAAATTGCAAAAAAAATTGCTGACTTTCAACCAGATTTAGTTCTTGTTGGAATGGGTTTACTTAAGCAAGAAAAATTCGTTATGAAACACCGAAAAGCCTTTGCTGAGGCGGTTGTGCTTGTAGTGGGTGGTAGTTTAGATGTCTTCTCTGGAAGCTTAAAACGCGCTCCAAAAATTTTTATTGATTTAGGTCTGGAGTGGTTTTTTCGAATAGTTCAGGAACCTTACCGTATGAATCGATTCTTATATAACGTATGCAAGTACATTTTCTATCTTTTCAAATATCGTTTTGATAAAAATTTTGAAGGATGAAAATTTTTTTTACTCTTTGGGTTTAATAGCGTTTTGTTATTTGCAAACTTTCAATGGGTAAAAAACTCATATTGAAGCTTGTATTTGTTTGATCAAATTAAAAAATTAATTTATCATCGAAAAAGCAAAAATTTAGTTGAAACCTGGAGGAATTAAAATGGTAACTAAGAAAACAGCTACTACTAAAAAAAAGCCAGCAGCAAAAAAACCTGCGGCTAAAAAGACAGTAGCAAAGAAAAAGCCAGCGGCAAAGAAACCTGTGGCTAAAAAAGCAGCAGTAAAGAAACCTGCAGCTAAAAAGACAGTAGCGAAGAAAAAGCCAGCAGCAAAGAAACCTGCGGCAAAGAAAACAACAACTGCAAGAAAGACAACAACAGCTAGAAAACCTGCAGCAAAGAAAACAACAACTGCAAGAAAGACAACAACAGCTAGAAAACCTGCAGCAAAGAAACCGACAACTGCAAGAAAAACAACAACTAGAAAAACTAAATAGTTTTGCTTTAAATCAAGGTTTGAGAAGAGGAGTCACTGACTCCTCTTTTTTTTGTCTTATAATAATGCTAATGAAAGCGTTTTTAGAAAAGTATTCAAAATCTACAAAAATTAATGGTGATGCTATTGCTCTTTGTGATTATAAATTGCAGAAGTCAGTATCATCCAAAAAGAAGCATAGTTTGACAGGCTTCTTGGCAGAGATTAATAAAGATCTGAAAAACTTGATTAGTGAGAGTATTGACGAAGAAAATTTTGATTTTTCTGCTGGTTCTACTTTGCTCATCAAGATCAATTCATTTATAAAATTGCCAGCCAAGTATAAAAGTATCAAGCAAATAATTATTTTTGGTTTGGGAGAAAAAACAGAAGATAATCAAGATGATCTCAGAAAATCGATTGCTGCGATGATTCGCAAAGCTAAAGCATCAAAGGCAGAAAAACTATTTGTTCATTATCCTGCAGCTGCTGAGCTTGTTGTTGAGACAGCTATCTTGGTTTCTTATGAATTCAATAAGTATAAGACTAAAAAAGAAGACGAGAAGCCTAGTAAAAAACTAAGCGAGCTAAGAGTTTTGGTTGATGAAATGGGTGTGGGAGATAAAAAAACTTTCAAAAATGCTCAGATCATTGCTGAATCTACTTGTCTTGCCCGTGATCTAGTCTGGGAGCCAGCTTGTGTTGTAACTCCATCTTACTTGGCTGATGAAGCCAGAAAAATTACTAACCCAGGCTCATCAAAGTCTATAAAAGTAACGGTAAAAGAGGCTGCTGAATGTAAACGTTTAGGTATGGGAGCTTTTCTTGCTGTTGCTCGTGGTTCAGACCAGGCTCCAAAGTTTATTGAAATTACTTATAAGCCGACAGGCAAAATTAAAAAGCATATTGCTTTAGTTGGTAAGGGTGTGACTTTTGATAGTGGTGGTCTTTCTTTAAAACCAGCCAAGGCTATGGAAATGATGAAAGAAGATATGTCAGGTTCGGCTGCTATTTTAGGCATTATGTCTGCTATTGCCAAAATTCAACCTAGTGGTCTTCAAATCACAGCTGTTATTGCTGCTACGGAAAATATGCCAAATGGCAAAGCATACAAGCCTGGTGATGTCATTACTGCTATGAATGGCAAAACTATTGAAGTCAATAATACAGATGCTGAAGGTCGTTTGACTCTTGCTGATGCTGTTACTTATGTCTCGGGTAAAAATCCAGATGAGATTATTGATTTTGCTACTCTGACAGGTGCTTGCATGGTAGCTCTTGGTAATATTTGTGCTGGCTTGATGGGTAATGATCAAGAACTGATAGAGCGTATTAAAGTTTCTGCTGCAAAACAAGGCGAGCTGATGTGGCAATTGCCTCTTTATGATGAGTACAAAAAATCACTCAAATCAACTATTGCAGATATGATTAATGCTGGTTCTAAAGGTAAAGCAGGGGCTCAAAATGGTGGGCTTTTTGTGGGAGAGTTTGTCGGTAAGCAGAAAGGATCGGATAAGGCTATTCCTTGGGCTCATATAGATATTGCTGGTCCTTGTTGGTATGATCAGGATATGGATTGGTCACCTAAAGGTGCTTCAGGTATGCCGGTCAGGACTATTCTTGATTATTTGTTTAGTCTGTAGAACTCATAATGAGGCTGTAAACGGTCTTAGTCACCTGGTTTTGCAAGTTCATTTCCTACGTTTCTACTGTAAATTTTAGGGAATAAATTTTTCAGCTTATGTGAGCCTCTCCAAGTTAAGATTTCTTCTGACTCAAGATCTTTTAAAGATAAATCCCTGACGCTAAAGTCAGCAGACTTTTCAATTAGAACATTTGATTCTCTTTCTTTTATTTTATTAATTTCTCCATTGACTATATGCGCTGCAATTTGAGTAGCATTTTTTTTATTATTGCCAAGAAGAAATATTTTACCTCTTTCTATGTTTTCTATTTCACTATTATCATTTTCCATAATAGCTTTATTTAAAAATATTGCTTCTCCGTCGGGATTTTTACGAAATGGATCTAGCCGGTTTGCTTTCTTAGCTTTAGAGTGTTTTTGTCTCCCAATTTTAACTAGGTCAACATCAATTGGATTACCAGTATTATTGTCTATTACAACCCAATGATCTTTATCAATCATTTTTTCTGGCAAGATCTCTTCATTTAGCTTAGATCGATTGCCATTATGCTTTCTTATAACTTTAATAGTATTTGGCTTGCTGGTACTTAGGAGTGATAATAGCGACATTCAGACATTTTACCACAGATAATATGCTTGCAGTTGACAAGCTGGTATTTGGCATGGGTTGGTTTCCGCTATAAAGACCTCTCAGCTTCGTGTATTAGGTTTGCCGATACGCCTTTGAATTTGAAAATGTTGTAGAATCCAGTCATGGATCTCACCATAATTGCTTTAGTATTTTTCTTAGTAGTAGCTTTTATGCTGTTTTTTGGCGCTTTTATTATTGTCAAACAAGGAAAATGCGCACTTGTAACGCGTTTGGGTTCTTACTACCAGACCTTGAAGCCTGGTTTGAATTTGATTATTCCTTTTGTTGATAGCGTTGATCGCATTGTTGATTTGCGTGAACAAGTTTTGCCTTTGCAATCGCAGTCTGTAATCACAAAAGACAATGTCAATATCAATGTTGATGCTGTGGTTTATTATCAGATTATCAATCCATATGCTGCTATTTATGAGATCAATAATTTAATTTTTGCTATTGAGCAATTAGCTCTTACTTCTTTGAGAAATATTGTTGGTGAAATGACTCTGGATGACACTCTAACAAGCCGTGAGCTTGTAAATGGGAAGTTGCAGCAAATCATCGATGCAGCAGCTTCTAAGTGGGGTGTTAAAACTAACCGAGTGGAGCTCAAGGATATTAACCCTCCTGATGAGATCCAAAAAGCCATGAATGTACAAATGGAAGCAGAGAGAAATCGCCGTGCTGCTATTTTGCAAGCAGAAGGTCAGAAGGAGTCGGAGATTTTGCGTGCTGAGGGCGAGAAGCAAGCGGTGATCAAAAGGGCAGAAGCTGAGGCGCAGAAATTACGCCTAGAAGTCGAGGCTCAAGCTATTACTGCAAAAACCTACATAGAGCATTTAAAAGAAGCAGGTGCTAATAAAGAGGTTTTACAGCTCATGTATATGGATACTTTGAAGCAGGTATCTAACGGTGCTGCCAATAAAGTTTTTATTCCTACTGAATCTATGACAGCTTTAGGTGGTCTTGCAGCAGCAGGTGAGTTATTCCAAGGTCAGGTATCTAAAAACTAATGCAGTCATTTTTACTTTTTTATATCATCGCAGGCTCACTTTTAATACTTGAAGCTTTTACTCCAGGTCTCTTTATTTTTATTTGTTTTGCTTTTGCAACTACACTGACTGGTTTGGTAGACCAGTTTACTAATTTTGATTTTAAAGTTTTACTTGGCATTGATTTAGCTTTGTCGTTATTCTCGCTTTTTACAGTGAGACCTCTTTTAAAATTAATAATCAAGATTCCTAAACCAGCTCCTGGTGAATTTGGTTCGCATTCAGACAAACTAGTTGGTAAAGAAGCCATGGTTTTTAAGTCTATAGCTGGACGTGAGCCTGGTGTAGTCAAGCTTTTTGATATCGATGAGACCTGGCTTGCTAAATCACAAGACGCTAGTGATATTGGACAAGGTAGTACTGTAAAAATTACTGGACTTGAGGGTAATCATCTTATTGTCACGAGTGTTGTTGCAGAAGAGTAAGTTCTCTTGCAACAGCTCTGCAGATAGCGTGGAACAATAGCTATAATATGCGTCAATATAACTAATGCAAAGGTTATTGCAATATGTTCAAACCCAACAATAATCTAATTATTTTCACTGGCCCATCTGGGGTTGGTAAGGGTACTATCGTCAAACAACTTTTTTTAGATCTACCAGATGTTGAATTCTCCGTGTCTTGTACTACTAGAGAGAAAAGACCAGGTGAGATTGAAGCAAAAAATTATTTTTTCAAAACAAGAGAGCAATTTGAAAAAATGATTTTAGAAGATGCTTTGCTTGAGCATGCTGAGTTTGTTGGTAATTATTATGGTACTCCAAGATCTTTTGTCGAGAACACTCTTGCAGAAGAAAAAGACGTGTTTTTGGAGATAGAAGTTCAAGGTGCTCTTCAAGTAATGGAAAAATTTCCTAATGCTGTGAGCATTTTTTTAGTGCCACCAAGATTTGAAGACTTGGAAGCTAGGTTAAGAAAACGCGGTACTGAATCTGAGGAAATTTTACAAAAGCGTCTTAGTAAAGCGAGAGATGAGATGCTGCATATGAGTAAGTTTAAATACATAGTCACCAATGATGATATTGACCAGGCTGTTGAGATGATTCGAGCGCTTATTTTCCAAGAAAGACTAGATATCAAATTTGATCCAGCTGAGTTGGATTTTGCTGGACTTCTAACTGATATCAATAAATTTAAGATTTAAAGCTTTATCGCTTGGCTCTTAGAATATATAGCCGAAGATTTCTTGCCAAGGTACAATAGTTACATCTCCAAGTTTTCTTTTTCTTGTACATCTGCAACAGCATAATAAAAGAGCATCTTTTTTAATTTCTGCAAAAGACTTTAGACCTCTGAGATCGCTTGAGCTTGGATTTTCTTTGGATTTAATTTCTATAGCTATGGTTTTTTGTCCTGTTGTTTCTACAATCAAATCCACTTCGGCACCTGAACCGCTTCGATAAAAGCTAAGTTCCAGTTTTGCCTTGTAATATTTATTGAGCCGATAGACTTCATTGATAATGAAATGCTCAAAGGCAATGCCAAATTCTGAGCTTTGTTCTTCAGGTTTAAATCTGTGTTTTGCAATAAGTGCGTTTCTAACACCATTATCGAATAAATAAAACTTAGGGTGTTTAACTAGTTTTTTTCTTGTTGATTTAGCATAAGGTAAGAGAAAAAATCCAAGTAATGTATCTTCAAGAATTTGAAAATATTCTTTGATACTTTTATAACTTGTACTAGTTTCTCTTGCAATATTACTAAAGTTGAGAATATTTGAACTTTCAAAAGCAGCTAATTTTAAAAATCTGATGAAAGCTCCAATATTACGAACAATAGTCTCTGCTTTAATTTCTTCTTCAAGGTAGATTTCTACATAGGCATCTAAAATCTCACAGGCTCTTTCGGTATCATTCAAGTAGACATTTGGTAGGCTGCCAAGCTGAAGAACTTTATTCAAGTCGAATTTTCCTTCGAGCTCTAAATGAGTAAACGGAAAAAGATAACGTAGCCAAGCTCTTCCACCGAGTAAATTAGCTCCGCCTTTTTTCAGTTTGCGCGCACTAGATCCGCTCAGGCAGAAAAATACTTGGTATTCTGGGTCCTCAATTAAGTCTTGAACTTCATCCAAAAGTTCAGGTACTTTTTGTATTTCATCAATAATTACGTGGCTTACTTCTGGGCCTACTACGGCTAATTCTTCTCTAAGTAGGTTTGGTTTACTTTTTAGCCTTGAATATTCCTTACTTAGAAGTAGGTTGTAGTAGATAGTTTTTTCTAGAGGAAAACTCTCCCTCAATAGAGTAGTTTTTCCTACTTGTCTTGGACCAAATAGAAAAAAATGAGCGTCAAGAGGCAGTTTTACCTGTCTTTTTAGAGGCATGGTTCTATTTTACCAGGAAAAATAGAACCATGCCTGGGGTTTTTAAACTTAAACCACACTTACATCATTAAGTGCTTCAACATGACCAATTGCCATAGTTGCTGCAAGCGAACCATCAGAAGCTGCAGTTACTGCTTGTTTCAAAGGAGTATTTCTAATATCACCGGCAACAAAAATACCTGGAATATTGGTTTCCATTCTTTCATTAGCAATAACCTTGCCAGAACCATCTATTTGTACGCTGCCGTCAAGATACTGGGTATTAGGACTGAGTCCTACATAGATAAAGACTCCACCACATGGCATCTCGCTTGTTTCACCGGTTTTTTTGTTTTTCAGTACTACGCCAGTAACTCCAAGCATATCGCCTTTAATTTCTTCAACAGTAGTATCCCAAATGATTTCGGTTTTCTCATTTTTCTTAAAGCGTTCTTGTAAAATACGTTCTGCTCTTAACTCATCACGCCTATGCACCAAAGTAACTTTGTTTGCAAATTTTGTTAGAAAATTGCCTTCTTCAACAGCTGATGATCCTCCACCTACTACTACAAGATCTTGTCCTTTGAAAAAAGCACCGTCACAAACAGCACAGTAAGACACACCTTTACCGTTAAATTCTTCTTCACCAGGTACTCCAAGGTGATTATGATCAGAACCGCTTGCAACAATTACAGTGTGGGCTTTATATTCTTTGTCTCCAGCTTTGACAATTTTAGGATTAGCATTGAAATCAACTTCTGTTACACCTAGATTAGTTTCAATTTCACACTCAAAACGGCGAGTCTGCTCTTCCATAGCATCAGAAATCTGTGGTCCAGTCATATGATCCATACCTGGATAGTTTTCAATATCGTGAGTGTTTTGCAGCTGCCCGCCAACGATACCCTTTTCAAGGATGAGAGTTTTCAAGTTACCTCTAGCTGCATACAAACCAGCAGAAAGTCCAGCTGGCCCAGCTCCGATAATAATACAGTCGTATATTTCTGACATTCAATTGATTCTAACTCATGAGAGGCTAAGCGAACTAGGACCAAGTCATTGCAAACGTATGCAAGGCAGTTCGAAGCAAAAATTGGATTGTTGAGGACCTAGAAATCTTAATTTATTGCGAATAGTTCTCATAAAAGAAGCAAATGTACTATGATTAATACGTATTACTCGAGAATTATTCTCATTAATTTTGAGAATCATTTGCAGGAGATTTCAATATAGAACCTATTGGTGTCAATTCAATGCGGCCAGAAGCCAGAGTCTTGGGAGATCAGCAGTCTTCTGCTGATGATATTGAAGAAACAGTCATTGATCCTAGGGATAAACTGAAGCGAAGTATTTTTGAGAAAATCATCAAGGCCAATGAGGATAAAGTTAGTCCAAAAATGGAAAATCTTGGTGAGTTTGAGTTTCTGATATATGGTTTTTTAAGTGCAGCTTCTGCACTCACTAATCTTTTAAGAGGTAAAGGTCCTATTCCTAACGCTACTTTATTTGCAAATTTTGCTGAAAGTTTGCCAGAAATTTTCTCCAAAAAAGTTCAACAAGGTGAGCATGCAATAACAGGAATTTTTGAGACTTTTGGTAATTTTTGTACTGGGATTTTCGGTCAAAAAGATAGTAATGGTCAATTGATTAAAGGTGCTAAGTCACTTGCTACTAATCAAAGGCAGTCACAAGGCTCTATGATTTTGTTACTCAACTCCCTTGGTATAGTTAACTCTATTTATCATACTGCTGTTAATGGTTATAGGATTCTGACAGGTCAGCAAGAAAAAGAAACAGGTTCTAGTAGTTTTGCAAAATATGCAATGGCAGGTTCTGGCTCTTCTCTAGCCTTTCTCAATGCTATTTCGATGTGGTTGATTTCATCTACGCAAGAAAAAACATCGCATGCTTTAAAAGCCATGCAGCCAGAAGATAGAACAGAAAAAGAAGCTGAATCCATGGAAGGTATTTATGGTGGTGCTAATGAAGATTATCGTTGTGGTCTTAAATCTCTCTTCGCTTCTGCATCTACTTTGGCTGATGCTTTGATACCTGGTTCTTGGGGTGGAATGATTGATTCTTTAGGCGGACTTTTCCTGAACTGGCAGGGTATTAGTAACGGGCAGTCAATGTTGAAAGGTGAAGAAGAGGAGGAAGATAGCCGTTTCCCTCATCGCTTTAATGGATCTTTTCTCAATAGCATCAGGCCTTTCATGAATAAAATATCTAATTGGTTTTTTGCTGGCCTTGATGGTGTTCCAAAAGCAGAAGCTTATGACGAGCTTGCTAAAAAACCTGATGATATCAGCGTTCTTTGGAAATTTCATGCAGCTCTAGCTTAATTTTCAGCCAATCTACCATATATAATTGAGTTGAATCATAAAATTGCATGGTAAATTTATGGTATGCATAGTAAAAATAGGCTACTGCAAATTCCACAAAATGCCCATTGTTTTCTATTTGGTCCAAGACAAGTTGGTAAAAGTACCTTATTAGAATCGAGCTTTAAGTCCGAAAAAGTCAAGTATTACAATCTTTTGATTGAAAGAGAGTACACCAAATTCATTGCTGATCCAAGCTTACTGAGTGAGGAAATTGAAGCTCTTGATGAAGAGATTTCACACATTATTATCGATGAGGTTCAAAGAATCCCTGCTCTACTTAACGAGGTTCATTATCAGATAGAAAAAAACAAAAATAGATTTTTTATTCTTAGCGGCTCCTCAGCTAGAAAGCTCAAAAGAGGGCAAGCTAATATGCTCGGAGGCAGAGCATGGACTCGCTATCTTTTTCCTTTTACTCATAATGAGCTTGGTGAAGATTTTCAGCTTAATAAAGCCCTGGTCTTTGGCACACTACCCAATATATATTTAAACGAGCTTGAAAATTCTAAAGAACTTTTAAAGTCCTATGTTGATACCTACCTTACTGAAGAGATCAAGGCAGAAGCTATTACAAGAAATATAGGAGCTTTTACTCGTTTTTTAAAACTTGCAGCTAGTGAAAGTGGTAATCTTCTTAACTACTCTAATATAGCGAGAGAAGCTGCTTGTTCAAATCAGCTGGTCAAGGAGTATTTTCAGGTTTTGGAAGATACTTTGCTTGGTCATTTTCTTCAGCCTTACAGTAAGTCTGCTAGAACGAGGTTGGTTAAACATCCTAAATTTTATTTATTTGATAATGGTGTTATCAACGCTCTATTGAAAAGTCTTAATGAGGACATAGAAGAAAAAACTTATAGATACGGTGTTTTGTTTGAGCATTTTATTATCAATGAAGTTATTCGTTTCAAACACTACTACAAAAAAGATTTTGAATTGAGTTTTTTTAGAACAAGTAATGGAGCAGAAGTTGATTTGATTATTGAAGATGGTAAAAACATCTATGCTATTGAGATCAAATCTAAGGAAGCCCCTAGCAAGGCTGATCTCAAAGGTCTTTTTTCATTTAAGGAAATTTGTCCTAGCGCAGAATTAATATGCCTGTCTCGGGCAAAAGTCAAAAGACAAGTGGACGAGATTACTATTTATCCTTGGCAAGAGTTTTTTATGAGCTGTTTTAATTAAGCAAAAAGTCTACCAACTAAGCATTTTTAGTCATATTCATAGCTTCTTGGCTAGCTTTTTTAGCCATTTCAACTATTGAAAGATTAGCTTTATACTGGCGCACAGCCTGCATCATTTTAAGCATTTCACCGGCACCATCTACATTAGACATTTCAACATTGCCGTCCTGGTCAGCGAGTGGATGACCCGGCATATAAACTTTGGCTCCAGCTCTTTGGTCAACAACAACTTCAGCTACTTGAGATCCCATACCTTTATGGTTGCCTTTAAGTATCCTGGTCATGCTGTCATCATGATCCATTGTGGCAAGCAAGGTTGAAAAACTTTCGTTTTCTGTTTTAGCTGCAAAGACTGGACTTTTAGCTTTGTAGCCTGGAGTGAGCATATTAGAAACGTTCTCAGTTGCCAATTGCATGGCATCTCGCATTGTTCCTAAGCCGTTATTTGCAATATCAAAAACTTCAAATAGACTCATAATTAACCTCCTCTTGCTGCCTGCGTAGCTTCTTCCATATGCTGGTAGACATGACCATTAATCCTTGTCATCAGAATATATTTGGTATGATTCATCGACATTTCTGCAAGCTCTTTTTCTAAGCTTGGTGGTGTATTGTCATCAACTAAAGTGGCATCTTCTAAAATCCTGTCCATAGATTTACCGTTCATGTCTTGATTTTTAAGGTCTTTAAGAACACTATTAAAATCTAGATCCTGTCTAACAAAACCAGGTGTTGAAACATTGGCTAAATTATTTGCCAGTATTTCTTGTCTATCTGCTACTGCGCCAATGAGGCCATTTAAAATTGTTTCTTCGGGACTTTTTAACATATAAAATTTCTCTGCTTATATGTACTCCACGGGCTTTATGCTTTGGTTAAGGACTTTTGTCCTTGCTATAATTGGTGTCTATGACAAGCGAATGTACAAGCGATGGCTCTTTAAGTCTTAGTGATGAAGAAAGAGTAGATATAGTAAAAAACTTACAGCAGCAAATTAAACAAGCAAAAAGCTCTGCAATTTTTATGGCAAATTTAGCTGAGTCTGAAAAGTCATTAGCTTTAGAGTTGATTGAACGAGAGCTAAGAGAATCGGTTAATTATATTGTTGAAGCGAATAAAAAAGATCTGGAAAATCCTGATAATGCAGATTTAAGCTCAGCACTTAAAGATAGACTGACACTAAATCTTGACCGCATTATGGCAATGGCAAACGGTGTTAGAAAAATTGCCGGACTTGAGGATCCTGTAAATAGAGTTATCGATGGTTGGCAACATCCAAACGGAATGAAAATTAATAGAGTTACAGTGCCTTTGGGTGTCGTTGGTATTATTTACGAAGCTCGCCCCAATGTAACTACTGATGCTATTGCTCTTGCTATTAAATCAGGTAACTCAGTGGTTCTCAGAGGTTCAAGGCAGGCTTGGCATACTAATCTTGCCATTATGGATGTGGTGAATAGAGCACTGAGACAAAGTGCTGTACCAGCTGAGGGTATTCAGTACTTGAAAGATCAATCTCGTGAAGGTTGTATGGTATTGCTTCGCGCTCGCCAAGAAATTGATTTAGTAATTCCTCGAGGTGGTGAAGGGCTTAATCGCTTTGTTGCAGAAAATTCATTGATCCCAGTTATGGGTGCTGGTGGTGGTACTTGTCACACTTATATCGATCAGTACGCTGATATCGATAAAGCAGTTGAAATTGCCATCAACGCCAAAACTCAAAGACCAAGTGTTTGTAACTCTTGTGAATCTATAATCATTCACAGAGAAATTTTAGATGAAATCATCGAACCTCTTTTTGCCGCTATGGAAAGAAAAGACGTTGAAGTTGTTGCTGATGAGGTTATCGCTAATAAAGTCAATGGCGTTACTCTAGCGACGGAGTCTGATTGGGGAAGTGAGTATTTAGACCTTAAATTAACCATGAAGGTAGTAGAAGATATCCAAGAGGCTGTTGAGCACATCAACAAATATTCTACGCAGCATTCTGAAGCTATTGTTACTGAAGATTTGCAAAGCGCTGATGTTTTTAAGCGTATGGTTAATTCTGCTTGCGTTTATGTCAATGCTTCAACTCGTTTTACAGACGGTGAAGAATTTGGTTTTGGTGCTGAAATGGGTATTAGTACTAGTAAGATGCATGCTCGCGGTCCTATTGGGGCAAAAGAACTTTGTACTTACAAGTACATTATTGAAGGCAGCGGTCAAATTAGGTAATGAGTTACAAAATAGGGCTCTTCGGTGGAAGTTTTGATCCTATTCATTTAGGCCATATTGAAATTGCAAAAATTGCAAAGTCAATGCTTGAGCTTGATCATGTTGATTTTATCCCAGCAAAACAATCCCCTTTTAAACAACAACAAACCTTTTTTGATGCTCATCAACGTTTTGAACTTGTTGCAAATTCAATTGCTGCTATTGAGCATTTTTCCGCTTCGGATATTGAAATAAAAAGAGACGATCAAATTTCTTATAGCTATATGACTGTTGATAGTTACCGGCAGCAATATCCAGATGCTGATTTGTTTTGGATTATGGGAGAGGATGCTTGGTCACAAATTCATGATTGGAAAAATATAGACTCAATGAAAGAAAAAATTTCTTTTGTGGTTTTTTCTCGTTATCAAAATCAATCAAGCTCACTAGAGTTAAGCCAGCAGCTACAAAGCTTTAAAGTGCAGTTTATTAATGATGTAGATTTACCTTTCTCTTCTTCGCATATAAAAGAGCAATTAGAACAAGGAAACTTATCTAACTTAAAAGACTTAGTACCAAAAGTTGTTTTTGAGCAAATGACTTTCTGGACATGCACCAATAAAAACGTGGAATAATAAAAACACTATGGCGGATGAAGAAAAACAAGAAAAAAAACCGGCCCCAGCTCCTTCTGGCTCGCCAAATATGATCCTCATAATCATATTTATTTTTGTTGCTGCTTTTGGCGGTACTTTCTTAGCTTTCCAATTGGCACCTAAAACAATCACTGTTAATCAAACCATTGAAGAAACTCGTGATCCCAATGAGGGAGATGTTTTGCCAATATTTCCTCTTGGTGATTTTGTTGTTAATCTCTCTGATGTTAGTGGCTCAAGATTTTTGAAAATCTCTATTACCGCTAAACTCTATTCTGAAGATTTTGAAGAGTACACTGAGCTTGAAGGCGAAGAAAAGCATGCTTATCATATGCGTATCGAAGAAGATCTTTCTCATACTATGCCTGCAATTAAGGATGTTGTTATTACGACTCTGTCTCGCAAAACATCAGATGAAGTCATTGGCTATGAAAATAAAATTGCACTTAAAGCAGAACTCAAAGAAAACTTGTCACATGTGATGCATGGTGAGTTTAATGTCTATGACATTTACTTTACTGATTTCATAGTCCAGTAATTTATAGTCTTTATAGTGGATAGTAGCCTTAGCTCCATCGGGTAGATAGCTAATAGTAAGAATTTTTATGAATCTT
>CAWUIS010000018.1:0-15477 GCA_963922625.1 uncultured Candidatus Melainabacteria bacterium
AAAAGTTAATGCCTTTATGTTTCAAAACAACTTTTTTTAATGGGCATCCTGCCAAACGCCCCTAATGAGGTGCTAAGCTCTTAGCAAAACCGTGAAAGAACTGCTAAGAATCAGACTGGCATTTAGTTTTCTTACTTTATTGCCCATTGCACCCAAAGAAACCGCATCCGCGAAAGACTTTGGTCGTTCTTTGAAGTATTTTACTTTAGTAGGTTTGCTGTTTGCTTTGGTTAATTGGGGGTTGATTTATATTGGTGTTCACTTCCATAAAACCGGCCTTATACCAATAGCTTTGCTGCTTTCTAGCCTGCTTCTTACAGGAGGTTTACATTTAGATGGTTTCTCTGATTGTTTTGATGCTATTGCAGCAAGTAAAAAGACTCGTGAAGAAATTATTGCCGTGCTTAGAGATAGCCGTGTAGGAGCTTTTGGAGCTTTTTCTACTACCGCTTTGCTTTTGACCAAATTTGCTGCCATTTCGGCACTAGATTTTGAGCGTGATTTTTGGGCTTTGAGTTTTTTGTTTTTTCTTTTGCCAATGCTATCTCGTTTGATTATGACTTTAGCGCTTTTATTTCAGGTTGATTCAGACCATACCAAGGCATCTTGTAGTTCATTGCATCTCTATAAAGATCACGAAAAAAAGACCCTGGATACAGTTTTCAATATCTTAAGTTTGAAAATTGCAGCACTGCTTTTTCTCTGGATTAGTCAATTCCCATTTGCATGGATTGACTTGTTAGGTTTTGATGCCATTATTATCGGCTGGGCTTTATTAGCCTGGTTTGCTTATTTATGGCTGCGTAAAAAATTGGAGGCTCATAATGGGGACTCCATGGGAGGTGGTTTGGAGCTTAACGAGATGATTTTCTGTATTTTACTGGCAATGATGTTTTGAGTGAAAAGTGATAGAATCCTTATTCATGACTGAAACACAAGAAAAAACAAAGTTTAGCCTATCTAAGAGATTAGATCTTATTCCACCGTATTTATTTGCCAGACTAGACGAGAAAAAAGCTGCCGCAAAAGCGCGTGGGGTTGATGTCATTAATATGGGTATTGGTGACCCTGATACTGCTACGCTACAGCCAGTAATCGATGCTATGCATGATGCTGTCAATGATCAAGCTAACCATGATTACCCTCCATACACAGGTACTCTTGAGTTTAGAAAAGCTTGTGTAAAGTGGACTTCACAAAGATTCGGTATTAAAGAATTTCATCCAGTGAATGAATGCCTGGCTTCTGTAGGTTCAAAAGAGTCAATCCACAATTCGTTTTTAGCTTTTGTTGATCCTGGTGATTACACGCTTATCCCTGACCCAGGCTATCCTGTTTATAACACCGGTACTATTTTTGCTGGCGGTCAAACTCACCGTATGCCGCTTTTAAAACAAAACAATTTTCTACCTGATCTAGATGCTATCCCAGTTGATATACGCAATAAAGCAAAAATGCTATGGATTAATTATCCTAATAATCCAACAAGCGCGACCGCACCTGTAGAATTTTTCCAAGAAGCGGTAGATTTTTGTACTAAATATGGCATTTTGCTTTGTCATGATATGGCTTATTCTGAAATTTACTTTGAATCTTACACATCTCCTTCAATTTTTAATGCTAAAGGTGCAGAGGATATTGCCATTGAATTCCACTCTTTTTCTAAGAGCTATTCAATGACAGGTTGGAGACTTGGTTGGATTTTGGGTAATCAAGAAGCTATTCAGGCAATCGCTCAAGTCAAAACTAATGTTGATTCTGGTGCTTTTAAGGCAATACAAAAAGCAGGTATTGAAGGATTACAGATTCCTCAAGCAGATATAGAAAAGCGCAATCAAGATGTTTATGAGCCGCGCCGTGATGCCATTGTTGAAGGTTTGAAATCTTTAGGATGGCAACTTGAAGCTCCTAAGTCGACTATGTTTGTCTGGGCACCTATCCCAAAGTCTTATTCAAGTGCTTCTGATTTTTGTGAAATGCTTTTAGATGAGTGCGGTATTGTCGTATCACCGGGGAATGCTTTTGGTGATAGCGGCGAAGGCTTTTTTAGGATAGCTATGACAACTGATGTGCCTAGGGTTAAAGAGGCTATTGAAAGAATGAGAGCTAAAGGAATTAAAGGGAATTTTTAATATCTTCTAGAATGTTTTTCTCTACAAGGAGTTTTGCTTGTTTGCAGGCATTTTTGATAGCTTCAGCACTAGAACTGCCATGAGAGATCAATGAGATACCATTAAGACCACCTAAAAGTGCTCCACCATAACTATCTGGGTGAAAATGATCTCTTAGTTTATTAAAGACACCCGAGTTTTTTAAGATTAAACCACCAAGTTTAGCTAAGGCTCCACCATTGTTAATAGCTTGTTTTAAGCCCTCAGACATAGCTTTTAAGCCTCCTTCAAGGGCTTTAAGATGAATATTACCGGTGAAGCCATCACAGACAGCAACGTCGCAAGTATCATCAATAATGGTTTTGCCTTCAACATTACCAATGAAATTTAGTGAACTTTCTTGTTGTAATAAAGAGTATGCAAGTTGGTATTTGTCTGTGCCTTTACCTTCTTCGCTGCCGACATTAAGAAGTCCAATGCGTGGGTTTTCCTTGTTGAGAACAAGTCCTGCCAGTAATTTCCCAATTAAAGCAGATTGAAGCATTTGCTCGGCACTGGTTTCAATATTTGAACCTCCATCTATGAGATACATACGGCTCTTGGTTGTTGGAATAATAGTACAAATGCAAGGTCTTTCAAAGCCTGAGATCCGCTTTAGAATTAATAAAGAGGCAGCTGTAGCAGCACCGGTGTGCCCGGCTGCTATAACAGCATCGGCTTTACCATCAGCAACTAATTTGTTTGCAATATAGATACTCGAGCCAGGTGATTTGCGTACTGCACGAGCAGGATTTTTTTCATCCATAGCAATATCATCTGGTGCATCTAGGATTTCAATATTGTCGGTACAGCATGAATGGTTCTCTAGAGCGATTTTCTCAATTTGTTCTTTTTTTCCAACCAGAATAATTTTGCAATCTAGTGTCTTAGCTGCTTCTATGCCACCTTTGACAATCTCTAATGGAGCATAATCTCCACCCATGGCATCAATTGCTATTCTGACCTTTTGCATTATTCTAGTTCTTCAATAGGTTCGTCCATTTCAGGAGCTTCATCTGCTTTACTAGCAGCAACTAATGAAAGCTGCTCTGAGCCATCGTCTTGAGTTTCGCTTGCTGCTTTGATACTCTCATCTTCATCAGGATTGATGATTGGATTGATTGAAACAACCTGGTCTTCGTTTTCTAGCTTTTGGATGCAGACACCAGTTGCCATACGGCCCTGGAAGCTAATATCGCTCGCTTTTTGTCTGACAACAACGCCATTTGCTGTTGCAATAATAAACTCATCATCCGGTCCTACTACTCTGATAGTTGCAAGCTTAGATTTAGATGTTTTGAACTTAGTACCAATCAAACCAAGACCACCACGTCCTTGGACTCTAAACTCACCAATTTTGATTCTTTTACCAAAGCCATCTGTCGTCATGACCAGAAGCGTAACATCGTCATTATCAGAATCAACAACATCAAAACCAATAAGTTCGTCTTCATCACGCAAGCTAATTGCTTTAACGCCTTTTGCGACTCTACCCATTGAACGCACATCATCTTCGCTATAGCGTATGACCATACCATCACGCGTGCCCAGGATAAAAGACTTGGTGCCATCAGAGATTCTCACCCAGTAAAGTTTGTCTTCTTTGTCTAGGTTGATCGCAATGATGCCAGACTTTCTTACAGTTGCAAAATCAGCAAGCGAGGTTTTTTTGATAATACCTTTTTTAGTCAGCATTGACAGGTAAGTGCCTTCATCAAAATCTCTTGAAGGGATTACAGCTGTAATAAAATCATCAGACTTGATGTTAATGAAATTAACTAAAGCCTGTCCCTTAGCTTGCCTAGAACCTTCAGGCAGCTCGTAGACTTTAGTTGAGTAGACTACACCTTTGTCAGTGAAGAAGAGTAGAGTGTCGTGCATTGAAGTAACAAAGAAGTGTAGAAGATCATCCTCGTCTCTTGTTTTGATACCACCTTTACCTTTCGTGGCGCGTCTTTGACGCTCAAAAGTAATAAGCGGGATACGTTTGACATAGCCTTGCTTGGTAATAAACACAGCCATCTTCTCATCAGCAATGAGATCTTCCATGCTCATATCACCGTGATCAGCAACAATTTTAGTTTTTCTGTCATCCCCGTGTTTATCAATGATTTCTTGTGATTGCTTTTTCACCTCATCAAGAATTAGTGCTCTTGACGCAAGTAGTTTTTTAAGTGCTTTGATACGTTTTTCAAGTTCAAGTTTCTCTTTTTCAAGTTTTTCTTGCTCTAAACCAGTAAGACGGCGCAATTGCATCTCAAGAATGGCACTTGCTTGTTTCTCACTAAGATTGAATTTTTCTATTAAAGCAGCTCTTGCAGCTTCTGTGCTAGCAGAACTCTTGATGAGCTTTATAACTTTGTCGATATCACCGATTGCAATCAGTAAGCCTTCTACAATGTGGTGTCTATCTTCAGCTTTACGTAAGTCAAATTGAGCTTTGCGGGTAATGACTTCAACTCTAAACTCGATGAATTCTTTAAGTACTTCAATTAATGTGAGTTGACGAGGTTTACCGTTAACCAAGGCTACAAAGTTGAATGCAAAGTTTTGCTGCAACTGACTGTATTTGAGTAAGTTATTCAAAATCACATTTGGATTAGCATCTTTTTTGAGTTTGATAACAATACGGGTACCATCACGTCCACTTTCATCATTAGCATCAGCAATGCCAGTGATGCGTTCTGACTTAACTAGATCAGCAACTTTATTAATAAAGGCTTCTGCGCCAACCAGATAAGGTAGCTCGGTTATGACAATAGCAGTCTGAGACGAAGTTTTACCTTTGCTGACTTCTTCAATTCTGTAAGTCCCTTTTTGAGTAATACTTCCTTTACCAGTTGTGTAAGCATCTTCTATACCTTTAGTACCAAGAATGCTACAGCCTGAAGGGAAATCTGGAGCTTTGATGATTTTGTTTAACTCTTTAAACTCGATTTCTGGATTATCAATAGTGGCAATGACCCCATTCATAACTTCAGTGAGGTTATGAGGAGGAATGTTTGTCGCCATACCAACAGCAATACCAGTAGAGCCGTTAGTTAATAAAGCTGGAATTTTAGAAGGTAAAACTTTTGGCTCTTTTAATGAACCATCAAAATTATCGACAAAGTCAACGGTTTCAGATTCAATATCGGCAAGCATGTCTGTTGATATTTTTTCTAGCTTAGCTTCTGTGTACCTCATGGCAGCAGGGCCATCATCAAGGCTACCAAAGTTACCGTGACCATTGATAAGGGTATAACGCGAGCTAAAAGGTTGAGCTAAGCGCACCAAAGTATCATAAACAGCTGTATCGCCGTGAGGGTGGTATTTACCGAGGACTTCACCAACAATACGAGCACATTTCTTAAAGGCTTTATCTGGGTACATGCCCATGTCATGCATGGCATATAAAATTCTTCTGTGTACCGGCTTGAGACCGTCACGCACATCCGGAAGTGCGCGGGAGACAATCACTGACATTGCGTAATCAATGAAGCTTTGCTTCATCTCATCTCTAATTGTGATCTCGGTGATTTTACCGCCGCTGCGAAATAACTCTTTCATTATTTAAAGTCTTAATTCTAGCCTGATAATTTGCAGAACTAGAGATTTTTTGCTTTATTTTCAAGAAGCTAGCTAGTCATCCTGCAAAATTCCAAAAAGAAATAGCAGCCATGCTGAACGCACGCGCTGCTATCTTTATCGTTAGATAATGTCAATTTCCCAGGGTATCTGGTTATTAGCCAGCTTTAACAGTATCTTTGAACTGTTTACCAGCTGAAAAAGCAGGAACGCTTGAAGCTGGGATTTGAATTTCTTCCCCTGTTCTTGGGTTTCTACCAGTTCTGCCTTTTCTATCTTTCTTCTGGAAGGTACCAAAACCAGTTAATGTGATCTTGTCTCCTTGTGCAACTCCTTCTTTGATGCACTCAAGAAACGATGTAACAACCTGATCTACTTGTCTTTGTGTCAAACCTGTCTCGTCTGAGATTTTCTGCACTATTTCACCTTTGTTCATTAGGGATGTCTCCTTTTAAATACCTGATAAATGACGGCTTTTAAGCTCTAGTCTGAAATTACTATAGTTTATGTCGTTTGTACATGAATTCTCTCTAATCTAGTTGCCGACTGGGTGTTATCCAGGGCTCGAAGGCTACACTTATTGTATTTTTTCGATTAGGCTCTTGCTTATGTCTGATTTTAGAACTGAAATAGTGAATTATATATCGAGCCGTTTTGCTCAAGAGGATGAAGTGCTGAATGAGCTACTACTTGATCAAAAATCAGGAGGTGGTCCTATGATGAATATTGGGCCTGATCAAGGCAAGTTTTTATATCTTATAACGGTATTGCTTAAGCCACAAAGAATTCTAGAGCTTGGAAGTTACTATGGCTATAGTGCTATTTGGATGGCAAGGGGGCTAGAAAAGCTTGGTACAGGCAAGCTGCATTGTGTAGAAGTTAGTGATAAACAATGCCAGGTGATCAAAAAGCATATTGAAAAAGCTGGTCTTGTTGATTTTACCGACGTGCATCATGGCAGTGGCATTGATATGATGAAAAAATTCATCAAAGAGAATCAAAGTTTTGATGTCATTTTTGTTGATGCTGATAAAGCAAACTATGTCAACTACTTGGATTTAGCCTATGACTTACTTCCAGTCGGTGGTTTGCTTTTGGTTGATAATTGCCTTTGGGACGCTAAGGTTTTAGACTCTGATGTTGATACTATAACCAAAAATATCCAAGCTTTTAATGATAAATTGGCTGCTGATAAACGTTTTGAATCAAGCATTTTGACAATCCAAGATGGTTTGTCTTTTTCAGTTAAACTCGCTTAACCAAGCGACTAAAGTTGCTACTGGCTGTCTTGGCTCTAAGCCTTCTTTTTTGGCTAGGTAATTATTACTGGCTCCAACTAAAGCTGTTGTGATCCTACTGTCATAGACCTCACGTTCATTTTCGTGAGAGCTGTTGTACTGGTATTGAGTTAAGTAGTACTGGCACGCTTGTACTGAGCTGTTGTCTATGGTGGCAAGACCAAAAGACCGGCATGCAAGCGGACGCGCTTCGTGAATTTGGCAGCAGTGATCATCTCCTAAAAATGGGCAAGTGAACTGGTAACCATGAAGATTCTCATCTTTTTTACCTCTTAGCTGGTCAACAATTTTGAGCTTTTCGCCAAATAAATTCTCGTGTTCGTTTTGTATTTCTTCTGCTTTATTGGCAAAACGAGTGATGTCGATTTTATTTTCGCTAAGCCAATTTTTGATATGCAGAAATTCTGTCAATGATACTGTCGGAAAATCTTTGTGACAACAGTCAGTGCACTGAAAGTAAAAACAAGTGTTTTCGTATACTCCTGTCCTTATCAGGACTTCTTCTTGTATTTCTTGTACTTCTTGGTATATCTCTTTGAGTTTGTCTAATACTTTTTCTTTGGGGAAACCTTGCTTGGGTTTGATCTTTGTAATAGAGATGGTTTTTTTGAGATCTGGGCTGAAGCTTTTTCGGTAATGATTTATGTGCTCGAGTGCCTTGTTGAGATTGCCTTGCCGCCTATGATAGAGAGCCAGCAATCTACTTTGTTGTGCTTTTAAATCGTCACTATAAAGACTCTCAAAATTTTTTGGGTCTGTGATCTCAATAAAAACTTTATCCAAGATATCTACTCTAGTTTTTGCATCGCTTTGGTAATAAGTTTCTTTTAAAAGTAGGTCAGAGTAATAAATACTGATACTCGGCATGAATTTTTTATATTGAAAAAAATCATGGTCTTCAATGATGATATTTTGTTTTAGGCAAGCGTAAAGTTTGATGAGGGCAGATGCGTAGAGATCTGTGAGCCCAGGTTTTGGGCTTAAAGAGATGTGCATCGGCAGTAGTTTTTTGCCTAGCATAATTAAATTCATTAGAAATAATGCTTTGCTTTTGACGCTATTTATAAGGTCAGGTCGTGCTTGAAAAGCATCGTCTAATTCTTGGTTTTTAGCAGTAAGAAAAAGCCCCAGTTGTTTGACATAAAGTTTTTCGCTTTCTTCTTGACTGATGAGATCATCCAAGCCAGAGTTTTGTATCCTCAAGGACTCAAGTGCTTGGATTTTTTCTTGCATCAACCAGCCTTTCCTATTTGGTTTGCTTTGAGTATCATGTCGACATTGATAGCTCCCATATAGTAAGCAAGATCTGCTTGTGCGTTATTGTAGCTAGCAATGCTATTCAATAGATTTAGTTCCGCTTTGGTTAATTCCACTTCTTTTTCAATAAGGTTATTAAAGATTTCAAGACCGTTTTTGTAGCGTAACTGAGCGATCCTGTTAGCTTCGCGAGATGCTAATAATTCTTTTTCTGCAGCGAAAACAAAAGATTTAGATCTTTGGAAATTGATATATGAAAATCTGAGTTCTTTTTCTATTCTTTGTTTTTCAAGTTGGAGTTCGTATTTGGCAGTATTCATGCTGTTGCGTGATTCTAAGATTTTTGAGACAGGTGTTAAGCCAAGCCCTTCACCAATTTCATAGCTAGCATTGAAACCAACTGTATTTAAGGTGAAAAGGTCACCAAATTCTTCTCCGGATCCGCTCATATCAACATAGAAATCTAATTTGGGTAGAAAGTCTCCGACTCTTGAATAAGCGTTTTTGTAGGCAGCTTCTCTCAATTTGACTGCTGATAAAATATCAGGATTATTTTTGTAAGCTTCTTTCATAAAAAGCTCAACTTCAATATCATGATTGATCAAACCAACTTCTTCAATCTCATCTTCAGCAATAACAAAGGCAGTTTCAAGTGGTTCATTGAGATGCTCTGCCAGTGCGATTTGAGCAGCCCTAAAATCAGCTTCTTCTTGTATGAGATCTGTTTGTGTTCTAGCAAGTCTAGCTTCTGCTTGCATGACATCATACTTTGTGCCATTACCGGCAGTTTCAAATTTTTCTGATAACTCTAAGTTAGCTTTAGCTTGCTCCATTGCTTTTAGCTTGCTGGATAGTGAGATGTGCTTTACAAGTAGGTCGTTATAAAATTTGTACGAATCAAGAAGCGCTTTGTTGTAAGTAGATTTCTCGTTATGCAATATAGAGTCTTTATAGAGTTTTTCTGACCAAGCTAAAAAGCTGGTAGTTCCGCCGTCAAAGATACGGTAGTCAATTCTAAAACTTGCTGTTGAAATTCTTTCATCAACAGGAGCTTGGATCTCGGAGTTGAAGTAAGTAGTACCATCTAGGTTGCGAGTCCCAGCTTGCAGGCTCAAATCTGGCAATGCCTTGCCGACTTTTTGCCAAAATTTCCATTTTGCTTCATGGCTTCTTGAGCGGGCAATATTGAGATTAAGATTGTTTTGTACTGCTTTGGCAAGCACTGTCTCTAAATTTATTTCAACAGTTTTGTTCATGTTGGCTTCAAGCTTGATGGGTTGATACTCGGTGCCAGCATGATTTTCATTAAATAGCTTTTCTAGTTTTGGTTTCTGAAGCAAGTTCTGTTCTTGGTAAGGTGAATCTTTGCTATCAAAATCTTGGGCTTTGGCCTGTGATGAGAGCAACAGAGAACTGATTAATAAAAGTATTTTTGATTTTTGATTCATTTATGTTTTTAGAGTTACTTATTCTTAGATTTTGAAAAGCGAAACATTGTTTCCGTAAACAGGTCTTTTATAGACAAGGTAATTCTTATGGCAATAAAACTTGTTTTTTTAGGAACACCAGAGTTTGCTGTTCCAAGTTTGCAAGCACTCTTAGATGCTGATGATATTGAGGTGGCTATGGTAATCAGCCAGCCGGATAGACCTGTTGGACGCAAGCAAGTATTGACACCACCACCGGTAAAGCTATTAGCAAGTGAGCATGATGTTCTTGTGTGTCAGCCTGAAAAATTGAATAAAGATCAAGAATTGATTAATAAGATCAAAGAACTAGCACCAGATTTCCTTGTCACCTGTGCTTACGGTCAGATTATCAAACAAGAAATTTTAGATTTAGCGCCAACGGTAAATGTTCATGCAAGTTTACTGCCTGATTTTAGAGGACCAGCTCCTATTAATTGGATGATTATTCATGGAGAGAAAATAGTTGGTGTGACAACGATGCTGACTGATCCTGGTGTTGATACCGGTGATATTTTACTTAAAGCAAAGTATGAATTAGGGGAAAATGAAACGGCTCTAGATTTAGCAAAAGTTCTTTCTGAGAAGGGAGCTAGGCTACTTTTGTCCACTTTGCGCCAATTTTCAGAGATAAAGCCAATGAAGCAAAGCGAGTTTTTTGAGATAAGAGAGGAGGAAGAGCATGGCGGGCATCTCTCTGAAAAGCGTCTAGCTCCTTTTATGGATAAAAAGCTTGGTGAGGTGGATTTTTCAAAAAAAGAATTCATCTTAGGCTCCGCTAACCCAAGGCAATCAGATTTTAAAGTCACTAAATCCAATACTGCTCAAAATATTCATAATTTGGTTAGAGCTTTGCAAGCCTGGCCTGGTGCTTATTTTAATTTCCAGGGGCAGAAAATAGCCTTGCTTGATACTCGTGTCATTTCTAAAAATAGTACTTACTTACAAGGACAAGTTTCAGCTATTAATAAAGAGAATTCTAGTTTTAATGTTCAGACCGAAAAAGGTCAGTTGGAGATAATTGGTTTAAAGCCTCAAGGTAAATCCGAGCTTTCTGGTTTTGATTGGCTTAATGGTAAAAGGATTGAATTGGGATCGAAATTATGAGTTAAGCAGCATGCAGTGCTTCTGTGGTGGCCGTTCTGTTTGGATTAGTAGCTTCATTTCTTTGCAGCGCCCATCCTCTTTCTTCGGATGTTTTAAGAAGATTAACGGTTTCGCCTATTGTCTTGGTTATTTTCCTTCTTATTGCACTGAAACTTGGTATTTGCATTTTTGCTCCCGAATCTAAATTAATTATTAAAAACGAACCAATAATTAATTTACTAATATATTACCAAGCAACCAGGGTGGCGACAAGGGTAAATCTACCCAAAGTTTATTAAAAAAATATAAATAATTAAGGTATTATTAACCAGTTTCGTGTGAGTGCTTTCTTTTACGAGAGTTTTTAATATGTAATAACGAATATTTAACCTAGGTTTTGTAAAGCATTCACAACAGGGCAATGATGGAATGAATATTGGTTAGTTAGATAACTGGTAATCGCAAAAAAGGAGGACATTGTCCTCCTTTTTACATTTCTTCGGGGCTGATTTCGTCCCCAGGGTCATCATGACCAGGCATAAGTTTCGAAAAAACAAAGACATATAAAAGCAATACTGTTGCAATTGCTGAAAATCCCATGACTATGCCTTTAAGGTATGGCTCCATAAGTTTTAGTCTAGCATTGTCTTTTGAGCAAATTTAATCGAATCTGCCATGGAAACCCCTGCAAAATAGTTACCTATTAAGTTGAGACCTGGTAGTTCTTTTAGCTCCTCCTGGATAGAGCTAGTCAAATCATTATGATTTGCTTGGTATTGAGGAATAGCTTTAGGGATGAATTTGCTTTGGATAATTTGAAAATCATCCACTTCAAGTTTTGTTTGAGTCCAATCTCGAAATACTTCACCCAGCTCCTGGCACATTTTCTCGATTAGTTTGTTGATGTCATATTCTGTGATTTGTGAATTAAGAGCTCCACCTAGAAAACTTGTCATTAAGTACTCATCTTCAAGCTCTCTTTCATCGAAAACTTGAGAAGAAAAAATAGTCCCTAGGGTTAAATCCTCGGCTTTACCAGAAATAAAACCAAAAGCTTGCATTTTTTTGTGAGCGGATTTTTTAAAAAGATCTTTTTTGAGACTGAAAGCAATCAAACATACCGGTGCATAATAAATTGAACTTAGCTTGGTGCTGATATTAGGCTGCTGGTTTTCAAGTAATTGGGCCGCTTCACCAGCTTTTGTTGCAATTACTAAATTTTTACATTGGAAAATTTCTTGATTAATTTCAATCTCAAAATTATCAGCTTCAAGCTTACAAATTTTGCTTTGTGCACCGAAGCGAAAATGTTTGTCACCAATTTTTTCTTGTATTCCTGAACAGAAACTTCGCAAACCTTTTTGAAAAGAACAAGTCAGTAGTGGCTCTTTGGGGGAGTCTTTTGACTTACTACTTTTCATAAACAAGGCTTTTAAAATAGACCCATGCTTCTCTTCCATTTCTTTGAGCTTGGGCATGCAAGCTTTGATGGAAAGTTGTTTGGTATCACCAGCCCATACACCTTGTAACGCGTTTGCAACAATTCTTTCAGCTATTTCATCACCAAAGTGCCTAGCAAAAAAACTATGTACTGATTCTTCTGAGTCCTTTGATACTAGCCTTGCTCCTTGTAAAGGTTCAGATAGAGCTCTTAGTATGCCTTTAAAGCTAAGTAAACCAGAAAACAGTAGCCCCGGTCCAGGTTTCACTTCTATAAGCTTTTCATCCAAGTAGATATAGCGGTTAGAGTCTTTGAATGCTTTTATGATTACCTGGTCTCGGAAACCGATATCGTCTATAAGGTTTTCAAATTGAGGGTAGCGATTGACAAAAGAATTAGGACCAAGTTCGTAGATAGAATTTTTGTATGCAAAACTATGCCAATTACCACCAGCACTTTCCTGTTTTTCTACAATTAAAAAATCTTGCTGAGTTTTGTTTAGCTGCCAGGCATAGCTTAAGCCAGAAATCCCAGCACCAATAATGATGGTATCTAATTTATTCAATTTCAAAGACGGTACTAACGCTTGCTCTAATATCAAGCTCTCCTTCGCTGTAAGAAGACTGTTCTGATCCTGAGCTTTCTACATCAGCAGCCATCAGCATAGAAAGTTTTCTTTGATAGATTGGTTTGTTTGCAAGGTTCATCTCACTGATACTTTGGATTTTACCAAGTTTGGCGTTGACAGCTTCCAGCATCACAGTAGCCTTGTCACGCGCATCGCTGACTGCTTGTTTGAGAGCTTTTTGCTTGATTTCAGAATCATCTGCAAGACCAAATTTGACTTCATTGATTCGGTTGGAACCACCTTGTGTAATGAGCTTGACAATGGCTGAAGTTTTATCGCTAAGAGACTTTTCCTTGCCGAGACCTTCACCGTAAATTTCTACTTTAACTTCTCTGATAGCTTGATAGCCTAAGGATTCTCTTTGACGAATTTTGCTGTTGTATTCAAATTTTTCATTGATGTTAAAGCTTTCAACTTTTATTTTTTGCTGAGCTATTCCAGCTTTGCGCAGAGAGTTGAGAACCACGCTGCTTACTTTGTCGTTTTCTGCTCTGGCTTTTTTAGCGTTTTTGTCCAGGTTTTCAATAGCAAATCTAATACTTACTTTGTCAGGCGTTGCTCTAAGAGAGCTAGATCCAGTAACTGTTATAAGTCTTTGTTGCTCTGGCTTGATTTCTGCTTGTACTGGCAATAAGCTCAGTAACACTACTAAAGTTAAAAAATTTTTGATCACACAGATATTTTACTAGTTCTGTATAACTCTTTGAATAGGATCGGACCAGTTTCCTTCGATATCTTGAAGTAATAGCGATATTTTGTGATAACCATGGCTTAAGTCTTGGAGGCGAAAGCCACGCTTCTCGCTGATGGTTCCGTCTTCACTGGAAATCCATTTTATTGCTTGTACTTTTTTTCTAGTTTTACGGCCTAGCCTAGCAACGAGCCTTCTTTTACCTCGCTTCATTTTGAATTTGAAATTTTGAGCAAAGTTTTGTGTGTTTAACTGTCTGGTTTCGCTAACATTGACCACTTTGAATGCTGGCTCAGACCAATCGCCTTCGCTGTTTCTAACTCTTACGGTAATGGCATGAGAGCCTAGTGAAAGATTCGCTGCTGAAATTTCTTCATCATTACCAAGCGAGCCGTCAATGTCTGAAGACCATTCAAAGCCAGTTACTTGAGAGTTTGAATCGCTCGCTTTAACTGAGATCAACGTGTCATCACCAAAAACTAAATTTGCAGGTACATCGATATTATCAACTACTAAAGGAAACTTGATATCAGAGCTGACGCCGCCGATGGTTTTGCTGGAGCCAGGACTTTCTTTAAATGTGGTGGTAAATAAGCCACTGCTGATTCTTGATCGAATTTCTGTCGAAGAGAGAGTCTCAAGTTTGTTTTTGCCTTTAATCAGAGCTGCAAGTCCCGAGACAATTGGGGCTGACATTGAGGTACCACTTTTGTAGTCATAAGCACCATTAGGTACTGTAGAGAAAATCCAAGAGCCTGGTGCAACAAAATCAACCCAAGGACCTGAGTTTGAATAGCTTGCTTTAGATCTTTCATCAGCAAGAGCACCTACAGCAATAACAGCATCTAAAGCTGCTGGATAAGCTTTATTGGTAGAGCCATTGTTACCGGCTGCAGCAACACAGGTGATTCCTAAATTATCAGCAAGCTCCAATATTTCAGTGAGCCTGTGTAGCTCTGGACCAGCAAAGCTCATATTGATGATGTCAGCGTCGTTATTAATGGCGTAGGTGACAGCTTCCAAAATATCTGAGGTTTTAAGAAATGCAGAAAAGCCAGTTGAGTAACCTGCTCTTAAAGCCATGATTTTAGCTCTAGGGGCTATGCCGCTGACACCAATTGAATTGTTACCAGTTGCAGCAATGATTCCAGCAACATGTGTGCCGTGCCCATTAACATCACTTGGGGCATTGTCCTCACCGGAGCAATCCTCACTGCTAAGGCAGTTATAACCACCTTTGCTGACAAAATCCCATCCTCTAACATCGTCAATGTAGCCGTTGCGGTCATCATCAATGCCATTACCTGCAATTTCTCTGTTGTTAGTCCAAATATTTTCTTTTAAGTCAGGGTGATTGTAGTCAACGCCTGTGTCAATGACGGCTACAACAATATCTTCACCTTTGCTGTATTTCCAAAGTTTTTCTGGCTCTACTACATCATGGTGCCACTGTTGGTCATAAAGTTCATCGTTAGGCTTGGCACTAATACCGCTGTAGTGACTATCGCTATTATTGACTTCAAATAGATAGTTTGGGAAAGCAGCGTCTAATTGATAGCCAGCTGTAGAAAACTGCTCTGAGTTGATCTTTGATATCAACTTTCTTAGTTTGCTGCTATCTTGAGTTTTCTCCAAATTGAGCACAGCAAAGCCTTGTGAACCAAGATTTTGTTTGAGTTTACGAAAATGTTTTTTGCCAATCGCTTTTTGCCAAAGTTTTGAGTTTTCACCAAGACTTTCAAGAAACCTTGCCTCATCAGCTTGCTCAGTAATTTTGTGGTAAGAAATTAAAATTTCATCTTCACTGAATCTTTCCTGCTCTGATTGAGCCCGAACTTTGTTCAAACCTGAAAAAAATAAAGCAATGCCTAGCAGTATTGAAGTGAGCTTCTT
>CAWUIS010000019.1:0-14550 GCA_963922625.1 uncultured Candidatus Melainabacteria bacterium
TGCTCTTCCGATCTTTTTCTGCTTTGACGTTTTTTACAGATTGTCCTGGGTGAAGGCGATAGTCAACCAAAGTCTCTTGTATATGATGGAATTTTCCAAGTCTTGATAATCTAAGCCAAAAGTCCCAGTCTTCATAAGGTATAAAACTGGTCTCTTGTTCTCCCACTTTATAAAAAGCATCTTTGCGGAACATTGGTGTGACTGAAGGAATGAAATTTCTAGAAAGTAGCTCGAAAAAAATAAAACCTGAGGCTCCCTGATGTTGTCTTGCTGCTGTTGGTACTGGCCGGCCTTCTAGGTCGATGCGATTGACAGAAGCGTAGCAAAAAACAATTTCAGGGTCACTTTCCATTATGGCTAGTTGTTTTGCGAGTTTTTCTGGATACCAAGTATCGTCAGAGTCAACCAAACAAATTAAATCTGCAATTGCAAGCCTCATGCCATGACTTCTAGCAACTGCTCTTTCTGAATTTTCTTGCTTGAAGTATTTAATGCGGTAGTCAATTTGGGAGTAGCCTTTGACTATTTCTTCTGTGTTATCAGTACTACCATCGTCGATAAAAATGAGTTCCCAGTCACGGAAGCTTTGCGCCCTAATACTATCTAGGGTTGCTGAGATAAACTCTGCCCGGTTATAGCTTGGGACGATAATAGAAATTTTAGGTTGTGGCATTGGCAGGTACTTTCTCTTCAGGTATAAAGTCTTCAATGTTGATGTTTTCTTTCTTGTTGATAGTTTTACCAGCAGCAGTGAATGACCAAATTGTTCCAGGGTAGACTATGACTGGAGCGTAGTAAGTATGGCTAGCATCAAAGACTTGTGATAAATTTGCTTTTGTTTTTGCTAGCTCTTCTTTTTGAAAGAAAGGCGAACCGGATTGAGCACAAAATATTCCATCTTCTTTGAGAATGCGTTTGATGCCACGATAAAAATCGACTTCGATTAAACCTTCAGCAAAACCTTCTGGGTCGGTCGAATCACATAAAATTAAATCAAAGCTCTGATCAGCAGAGTTCTTAATGAATTCAATTGCATCTTCAACTTTCAGATCAACTTTTTCATGGTCGAGCTTGCAAGTTAAGTTTGGAAAATGGATTTTGCATTGTTCGATTACATCTGAGTCAATCTCTACCATGGTGATTTTATTAATGCGTTGATGCCAATTCTGGATTAGATCTCTGACAGTACCCCCGTCTCCAGCTCCAATGACTAAAACCTTAAGGTCATTTTTTGTATCATGAATATTTTGCATGCCATAGCTAGTGAGGGCTTTGTGATAGATATGTTCATCTAATTCGCTGAGCATATAAGCTCCATCCAGAACAAGCACTTTACCGTAGTCTTCATTTTCAAAGATGAAAATCTCTTGAAAATCTGATTGCTGCTTGCAAAGCACTTTATTTACTTTAAGTCCAAAGCTTTGGCTTTCTTTGTGGGTTTCGTAAAACCAAGATTCATTCATTTAATAAATTTTAGCAAAAATCTCTTTTATTCAATTGGTACTGTGAAGAAAAAAGAACTGCCGCTGCCTAGCTTTGAACTTACATGAACCGAACCATTGTGTCTTTCAACAATCTTCTTTACGATAGTCAGCCCGACGCCAGTGGCATTTTCATTTTTCACACCGCAGGTATTAAAGATCCTAAACAGCTCAGATAAGTAAATCTCTTCAATTCCAGGACCATTGTCTTTCACACAAAATTCAATTTCTCTGCCATTGGACTTAAGTCTTGAGGATATGAAAATAGTACCTTCTTCTTTATCCATGTATTTGACAGCGTTGGAGATTAAGTTTTGAAAGACTTGCTGTAAATGGGTTTTGCTGTAGTAAACATCATGAATATGATCAGCAATAATGACTCTAATATGTCCTGGTATTTCAAGCATGTTGCAAGCATCATGGATCACATCAGAGCTTGAAATTTTTTCTTTTTTGACGTCTTCGTAATTTACTTGAGAAACATCCAGTACCGCCTTGACCATCTCCATTGCTTTTAAAGAGATCTCTTTTACTTTTTCTAGATTTTCTTGTGAGTCTGTTGTTAATTTGTTTTGATGGTCTTCCAGTACAAAATAGCTGAGTGTTTGTATATGCCTAAGTGGAGCTTTTAAATCATGAGAAACCACGTGAGCAAAAGATTTCAACTCTTCATTGATTTGACTTAATTCTTTGGTTTTTTGTTCTAGCTCTAGCTCTTGTTTTTTTCTCTTAACGACTGTATCTATTCTGTTTGGTAGGAGTTTTAAATACATCTCCTCTCTTTCTTTTACTATGTAATCATAGGCTCCAGCCCTAATCGCTTCTATAACAATACTACTCAGCTTATTACCAGCGACGAAGATTACTGCAAGATTTTTTGCTAATAATTCAGGCATTAATTGGAGTCCATTACCATCACCAAGATCAAAGTCCAGCAGTACAACATCAAAATCTGGTTGAAAATCTTCAATCTCTAAACCATGTTTATCAAAAGCTTTTATCGCCTTTAGTGCCTCTGCAGAAGACCCTGCAATACTTACCTGGTAGCTATTTTTGTGTTCCTTATTTTCTAAGAAGTCACGTGTTAACTTTTGATCATCGGCTCTATCTTCTATTAGTAGAACTTTTGTTGAAGTTTTAGTCTTTAAGTTCATTGCTTTAGTTATATTCCCTCATTAGTGCTGTGGTTTCCGCCAAATTACAAAATGAGTATCAATAGCTTCAGATATCTACGCTGTATGCTATGTCCACTCCTCTGTTTTTAGTTCATCTAGTCTATTTAGTCGATTTCATTTATGGAATAAATTCTTTACTATGGGTTTTGCGATAAACCTAATTGTGTTTTTATTGATTATAGTTGGGGTTTTAGCCTTTGCTATGACTGATTCAGGTCGTGAAAAATTAACCAAGCTGAAAGAACTTTTTAAGAAATTTCAGTCAATGTTTTTCAGTAGTGGTAATAGTGGCTCTAATAAAAGCCTCGTGTCTCAGCTTTTTTATCAATACAATCATGCAAAACTAGAAGACTGGATAAATTGGATTGCAAAGCAAGATGAAGCTTCAAGAGAGGAGGCTTTAAATATGCTGATAGAACATCTAGAAGGCAAGTCAAAATACTGGGGCAATATCACTGAAGAAGTTCTTACTGCAATAAAAGAATTTAAGGACATGCAAATTTTTTCACACATGGCACTTTTTTACCAGAGACTTATTAATTGCTGGCCAGAGTATAGAGTGATTCCAAGATTATTTCAACACACGGCAAAAATCTGTTACAGCATAGATTCAGTAGCTTCCCTGGAACTATTTGAAAATGAATTTAGTGGTGAACGTATTAATAGTCCAGATTTTGAGGAGATTGCTCAAGTCATCATAGATACCGTTGTAGAAGCCTCTAAACCAAGTATTGAGTTTTTAGTTAGTGTTATTGATAGAGAAATTGTTCCAATTGAAACCAGAAGATACGCACTCTCCAAGTATAAAAGCTTAGACTCAGAAGCGAAGGTGCGTTTTATTGAAAAAGTTCTTGATCCATACTTGAAAAATCAATTTAAATTAGAAAAAAAACCTAAGGAGACTGATCAGAGCCATGAAGACAAATGTGATTTGTTTAGATCCATTATTGACATTGCACTAAACCTTTTAAATGATACAAAAATATTTCAGACCATCTCTCAATTTTGTAAATTTAAAAAAGATATTAATCGTATTACTGTTCAAGCTATTCTGAGTGATATTAATAACTGCGATGATTTATCACCTCTAAAACTCTTTGCTTATTTCCAGTTACCTGATAGTGAAACTCTTGCTTTCACAAGAGCAATTGCTAAACACCAAAATATCAGGGATGACATCATTCGAAAACTAATTTTGAAAAAACGTATTCTTGATTTAAATTTTGAAACTTTAGTATCTCGAGTAAGTATTTTTTCTGAGTTGCCAATATCAGAGCCATTTGAAAAATCCTATAAATCCTTTAAAACTAAGCTTGTAAACTCTCAGCAAGATTTATTCTCCAGTGAACAAAATGGTGTTTTACTTATGGGCAGAAGTATTTATGAAAAAGTTTACTTTGCTCGCGCCTTAACTCTTGAACATGCAGAAGCTCATTTTAGCTATTACGATATATCCAAAATCAAAGACAAGCAAACTATTGAAAAAATGAAAAGTGCTTTGGCAGGTAAGGCTGGTTGGGATATGCCCCTGCTACTGTTCCTAGACAGTGTTGAAGCATTCTTTGAGAATCAGACTGATCTTAAGGAACCTTTGGCTGAGCTTTTTGAAGCTTACTGTAAATTTGCAATTAAGGGAGACATTACCATCATCGGTTCAACAACTTACCCTAAGGAGCATATTGACGCTAATAAGCTTTTGAAAGATAAGTTTGACTATATGACAGATAGGCTATTTTTGAGAAAGTGGGATATTGACTTTGAGGCAGGTTTCAAAGATTATCTCTGTGATAGTTATAAAGCTCTAATTAATGGCGAAGACGATGATACCCCTGTTGAGTTTTTTGAAACTCTCAAAGGCGTTGGTGAGAATATGCCCGTAATGGAGTTTTGTTCATTTCTTGAAGAAGAGCTGGTGCTGCAACTCATATGCTTTGGCAAAATAAAATCAATTAGCCAAGTGGATGAATTCAAGAAGCAAGTTTTGTAATGGTGGGCTTGAAGAGAGTCGAACTCTTACGCCATAGGCACATGATCCTAAGTCAAGCGCGTCTACCAATTCCGCCACAAGCCCATCCGACACGCTAAATTTGGGGAAATACCCAAACACGGCAAAGATTAAAGTTATCATGGAACCATAGCTGGTGTCGATTGAAGAAAATATAAAAAAAATTGATTTATCTCTTGCTGGAGCTATTTCTGCCGCAAAGGTCAAGCTTGTTGCGGTTTCTAAGTATGCAACAGACGAGCAAATTATTGCGGCATATGACGCTGGGCTCAGAATTTTTGGTGAAAACTATGTGATCCCGGCACTCAAAAAAATTGAACGGCTTAAAACATATTTTGCAGAGCCAGTAGAATGGCACTTAACTGGGCCCATACAAAAAAATAAAATTAATAAAGTTGTAGCTAATTTTGATTTGATACACTCCGTGGGTTCTCTAGAAATTGCAAAAGCAATCAACAACAGGGCCCAGCAACTTAATTACCAACAAAGAGTCCTATTACAGCTCAACTATACAGGAGATAAAAATGGTTTTGGCCCAGAAAATTTCGAAAAAATATTTCCTGAATTAGAAAAATTAGAGTACATTATCATAGAAGGGTTGATGGTTATGGGGCCTCATGAAGTTTCCCAGAAATCTGAAACTATTTTCAATGACTTGCGTCTAAAGTTACGGATACTGTTATCAAGGCATCCTAGTAGAAAATTTGAACTTTCTATGGGAATGTCAAACGATTACGGTTTAGCCGTTGACTGCGGCTCCACAATGATCAGGATTGGAAGAGCTATTTTTCAAGCAGATGGTAAACACGAAAGGTAAAAATCAATATGATGAACTTCAAAATGGAAAATTTATGGATGGGTCCAGAGGAAAAAACTGTTACAGAGGGTTTTGATGATCTCTACAAAATTGACCCAGATTATAAAATTCCACCACCATCAGCAGATGCTAGAAGACGCTTGACCGAATTAACTAACGAGGATAAAAAGGAAATAGGTACAGAAAAGATGCAAGGATTTGAATCAGCAATGGATACAGTTTTTGGTAAAAAAGAAGAGATGCCAGGAATGCAACAAGGCTCTAGTATTAAGCCAGCAAGCCCTTTACAGTTGGTTCAAAACGGTAGCTCCCAGCTGAATATCGTAGTTGTTGAGCCAAGATCTTTTGAAGATAGCCTAGAAATTGTTAATAGTTTAAAAGAAAGAAAATCGGTGATTGTAAATCTTCAATACGTTGATCGTGAAACTTCACAGAGAATCATTGACTTTGTCAGTGGTGCAACTCTGGCTCTAGATGGTAACCAAGAAAGAGTCGGGCATGGAGTATTTATTTTTGCTTCAATGAACTGTAATGTTGAGACTGAAAGCGAAGGTATCCGAGCTTATAAAGATCTTTTTGCAAAAACTTTCGGTTAAGGATGTCCACGGACTTCATTTCACAGTGTTTTGATTAGGTTTGCTGAAATTTCTACTTTGCCTTCTATCTCAAGTAGGCTTAGAGAAGCTGAGATTTCAGAATAGCTAAGTTTCATCTTTGCTAGCAAATCATCCATTCTGATTCCTCGCTTTGGTATGGCTTTTAGTATAGGGTCTTGGCTGGTTTGTTGTGTGGAAGTTGATGCTTTATTCTCTAAATCTAGCTTTGCTACAAAATCTTCAATAGAGAAAATAGCTTCTGCTTGCCCTGCATTTAAAAGCATATTATTACCAGCAAAATTTTCTTTGCCAATTTCCCCAGCAAAGGTGTAGACTTTTTTGCCTTGTTTTATGGCATGTCTTGCAGTGCTCAAAGAGCCACTAACAATACTTGCTTCTACTACAATAGTGAGCTTGCCGAGAGCAGCAATTATTCTGTTGCGCTCTAGGAAATTTTGCTTTTGGGCATGGAATCGGTCCGGATATTCGCTGAGGATGAGGTTGTTTTTGCCTTGTGGGGATCTCATTATTTCTTGCATCAACCGTGGATCACCGACACCATTTGCTTTTAGACCGCAGCCAAGAACAGCTATAGTCTTGAGATCATTATCCAAGGCGGTTTTATGTGCGATGCTGTCGATACCGCGAGCAAGTCCACTGACTATATTGCAATGATATTTTGCTAATTCCCTTACTAGGTTTTGGCAGAGGAATTTTCCATATTCACTTACCTGACGTGTGCCTACAACGCTGATGTTATTAGCTAACTGAGTGCTGAGATTATAGTCACCCCAATAAAAAAGCTGATTGATTTTTTTCTCTAAATTTTTAAAACTCATAAATCTCCCCCTAAATGGCAATTATAATAAATCTATGGAAGCTGTTTCAGACAAATCTAGCTTAGAAAATATTCCAGCTTCAATTAGAACCCTCTACCGTATTATTGGCAAAATTATTGGTAAACAGATTTTTGACAGGATTACCAATGATCAAAATCTACACCTGGATATTGAAAAAAGAAAAGTTTTTGCAAGAGAAGTTATTAATGCAATTTCTGGCTTTAGAAAAGAGCTTTCTTCATCTAGAGACTTTAATAAGCTTTATGAGATTTTTAATAGCCTTAATAGTAATAGAGAAACTATTGCTATCAAACAATTTGCTTGGATCTTAGAAGCCTATTTACTTTTAAACCAATCTTCTTCAGCTAGTGCTGAAGTAACCAAGGCTTATGTCAGAACTCCTGACAGCCTCATGATGTCTAAGCTTATTGAAAGCTTGGGAAGCTCTGCTAGTTTTTTTGCCCAGGAAGCTTCAGCAAATTTGGTTTTAACAGCACACCCTACTGCTGGTATTCAACCTGACTATATCAATCATATTAAAAATATGGTTTCTGCAATGCAGAAAATCTCAGAAGATTTTGACCCAAGTAAGTGGGATGAGCTTTCTGCTGAAAGTGAGGTTTTTGAATCCGAGATTGCTGACATTATTGATGATCTGGCTCTGTCTATCAGCCATATGGTCCGAGCTAAGCCTTACAACAATAAAAGCTTGAGACCCTTTGATGAGTCTAGAAATTTTCTTAGTAATATCGAAGAAGCTTGGCATGTCATTCCAGCAAAGATTTATGCTTTGGAGCGCGAGCTCAAAAAAACTTTGGGAAATGATTTTCGTATTAATAAAAACTTTTTCAAAATTCATACATGGGTTGCAAGAGATATTGATGGAAATCCTACCGTCACTAAAGAAGAGCACTTACAATCAATCTTGCAAGAAAGAGTGCATTGTCTTCTCAAATACAGAGCAGATATAGAGAGCTTGTATCAAAGTCTTAGTGATGATTTTACCGATAGGCTCGATTTACCACTGAAGACAGTTTTTGCTAGTGAGGATTTTAAAGCTCTCTACAAAAAGACTCTTGAAGAGTGTGAGGATATCGAAAATCCCCATCAGGCTTATAGAGTTGTGCTTTACCACCAAGTTTTATCCAAGCTCAATGATGCTATAGATCAAGCTCTTGAGATCTCTAAGCTTGAGTTACCAGCGTTTAAAAAGCTCAAAAATTTTAATTTGGCTACTGATTTACTTCAGCCTTTAGAATTGATCCGAGAGAATAAAGAAGCGATTAATACAAAAGAGATCGACTTGATTATTCATAAGGCTAATATATTTGGTGATTATGGCTCTCACGGACATACGCGCCAAGGAGCCGAGATACTTGAGAAAATGACTCGCTATCTTACAGGTATTTGGAAGGGTGATTTGCAATCAAAAACCCGATATATATTCACCGAAAACTTTCAAGTCACTGACACCATCATGCACAAGAAACTAAAAAAACTTTTTGCAAGAACCAAGGCAAAGCACTCAGTTAACTACGGTATGCTCAGACAAAAACTAGACCTGATGTCCAAAGCTAATGATAGTGAAAAAATACAAACCAAGATTATGCAAAGCTTTGATTTACTTGAAGTCTCTGAATTAGGGTCTATCAAAAGACAAATTATTAGTATGAATGAGAGCTTCGAGGATATGCTCAATGTCTTGATACTCACAAAAACCATCGAGGCCTTTAAACCTGCAACTGAAGATGAGCTGCCTTATTCACGTATTGAAATCGTACCGCTTACCGAGCAGATTACTGATCTTAGAAATTCTTATCAGTTGACGATAGATGCTCTGACTAATCCTGCTTGGTTGCAGTATTTGATTGCTCACAAGGGCTGCTTCATTAAAATGCGTGGTCCTTCTGATAGTGGCAAGCAAAATGGTTTTGTTGCAGCACAATGGGAAATGTTCAGATCTAAACAACTAGATACTATTGTTGTAGAGATTTTTAATGCTTACTTGGATTTTTATGTATTTGAAAACTCACAAAAACTACAATCCTGGAAAGAAGCTTATGCAGACCTTAAACCAAGTGATGAAATTAGTGAGAATAATGTTATTGCTAAATCTTTCATTGCTTTTGATAAGTTTTTTATATCAGAAGCTTTCGATAAAAACTTATGCTTGAAAGCCCATAAGAAACTGGGCTTGAAGCATATCAAGCTTGTCAATTTTGATGGTTGGGGCGAGCCTATAGAGCGAGGTGGTGGTTTAGAGTTTGAAAATACAGTCAAATTTACTCAACCTTATGGATCTTTTGCTTCATATGAAAGAACTTTGCAAGGTGGTGGTGCTCAGCAGCTATCTTCGTCTTTGCGTACGCGTCAAGCAATGCAAGATTTTCTCGGTGGTTTGAGTGCCATTGCAACTAAGAGACTTGAGTTCCAGCAAAACTATAACCAAGAATCATTAATGCTGGATCCAAGTTTTGTTGTTTTGATGCAGAAATTTGTTTTGACCTTAAGATCAAGCTTACGTGGTGAAATTTTTGGTTTGGATCTTGAAAATGATTCTAAAGTCTCTGATGAAGCATGTTTACGGCAATATTTTTCACATGTCATTAAATCTCCATTGATCTTTTTGGATTTATTCAATATTGCATCAAGACCTACTTCACGTTCAGGAGCCCAGCTGCGGGAATATTTAGACAAAGATGAGTTTAGAAATGATCTTGATAAATTAGCTCAAGATTTAGCTCTTGAGCATATAGTCAAAATCCTTTCTGATGTTAGAGCAATACCTTACGCTGCTATGTTTAGTTTACTGGGTGCAAACCATGTCTCTTTTTATGGCTATGATAAATTGACCAAGTCTGAAATAGAGCAGCTTAGTGATTTTTATCATGCAGAAAATCCATCTCAAGAATCGATGCTTTTAAGGCATATAGTAGGCTCTCTTGAGAGAGGCATTATTACTGCCGACCAAGATTGTTATAAAAAAGCTCACCAAATTATTCAGTCAGCTCTTAAGCCTGACTATGATGTTGAAAAAGATGATCTCATCAAAAAATTTAAGCAAGGCGAGCAAGCAACCATGAACTTTGTTGCCAGTATTAAAAAATACAAGCTTAATAAACCTGATCAAGTGATGCTTGAAGACTTGATGCAAGATTCACCATCTGAGCGAGATTTGTTGATTGCAAGACGCAATGACGCGGCAGTTCCAAGACTTGGTATCGCTATTGCTATGTCAAAAATTCTTAGCTACTCTAAAGAAAAAAATCTCAATCCACTGGATGCTGAAAATATTCCTGAAAATTACCTGGATTTATTGAGAAAAGCATTTGCTGCTGGTGCTTCTACTTTTGGTAATGGTTGTATTGATTAAAATTTTGACTTTTGTGTGTTATAAATGCCAAAAAAATGGGCATAATAGTATAACGGTTTTAAATTCTTAACGCGGGCAATATGTACAATCCAATTTTTGAACAAGAAAATAGAGACAAGGAGCTAGGTGAGCTGAGAAATGCTATTAAACTTAGAGCAAGCTCTGATCAAGTTCGCGATTTATGTTTCCAATTTTCTAATTTTATTAAGTCACATCCCATTTTTACTTCGTTAGCATTGGGTGTGTTTTCTTATAGTTTTGCTAAGAAATAGCATTAAGGTCTTTTGCATAAACTTCTAGCAAGATCTCTCGTTCTCTGATTTCGATCTACACCTGTTGATGGGCTTGCCAGCTTGATTAGATCAGGGGCTCTACGGGCAGTAGTTAACCCTGCAGCACCAGTAGTTGCCATAAATTGTGGAAGATTTACTAAAGCATCCGCGCCCAACATTTCTTTATAATTTAGCATTTATTTATTTTAGGGTCAAGCTTTGCTTTGATCTTTTTGACACTAGTCTTAAAGTCCTTTAATATACTTGAGATTCCTCACATTCGTTCGGAATGACATGGGTGTTGTGTTTGGGATAAAATATTTTTCTATAAAGACATGCTGCTTCAGATAATAAACTTAAGTTCTGATTCTTTTTCTGGAGATGGAAATCTTCTGGCTCACCAGCAGCAAGAAATTTTTAGAAATGCCCCCAAAGAAGTAGTGGCATTTGATATTGGTGCTGAATCTACAAGACCAGGCTCAAGTCCACTAGACCATAGGCAAGAATGGCAACGATTAAAGATTTTTTTAGAGAATTATTGCTGGCAAATACCTCTGTCACTTGACTCACGCATGCCAGAAACAGTCAAAAAAGCTCTTTACCACTCGCCGGATATAAAATACATAAACGATGTTAGTGGTTTACAAAACCCTGATATGGTGAGGACTTTAGCTGAGCATGCAGAAAATGACATCAAGTTTATAGCTATGCATAACAAAGGCATCCCACCGATAGCTTCTAAGGATATTCCAGATGACTTTTACCCTAATGGCCTTTTGGAAGATATGAAAATCTTTTGGAATGAGTCTATTAGGCTTTTGCATGAATACGGTCTTGATCATCAGCGTATGATTTTAGACCCTGGTTTTGGCTTTGGTAAAAATCTGAATCAGAGTTTGGACCTGCTTGACTTGATACCTCTGCTTAAAGCAGAATTTGGACTTGAAATTTTAGTAGGAGCTAGTCGAAAAAGTTTTTTAAGGCTCTGGAAAAACCAGTTGAATGCTTCTAATGAGGAGCTGGATATTTGGACTCATGAATTTCATGGACTTTGTAAGGCTGATTATTACAGGGTTCATTCTTATCCTTCTGGGTGCTAAAATCACTAAATGCCTTTGACGCTTGAAGATACAAAAACCGAACTATCAAAACTTGAAATAGAAGCTAGTAGCGAGTTTCAAGCTAGCCAAGATTCAAAATCTCTTGAGGATTTGAGGGTGAAGTATCTTGGAGATAAAAGCTACCTCACAAATTTGCGCCGTAATATGAAGGATGTTGCTAAAGAAGACAAGCCAGAATTTGGAAAGCTGCTAAATCAAGTAATGACCTCGGTGCAAACTGCCTTACAAGCAGCGAAAAGCAGAATCGAAACCAAAGAACTCAACCAAAAACTTGAAGCTGAGAGAATTGACCCATCGCTTCCTGGTCTTGGATCTAAACAAGGTCATATTCATCCTTTGACCCAAGTAACCGATGATATAGTGGCTATTTTTCAAACTATGGGTTTCACTTTGGTTGATGGTCCGGAGCTTGAGACTACTTATTACAACTTTACTGCTCTTAATACTCCTGAAGATCATCCTGCCCGTGATGAACAAGATACTTTTTACAGTAAAATTTCACCAGAAATTTTGCTGCGCTCCCATACATCTAGTATTCAGATTAGGGCTATGGAAAAAACCAAGCCTCCTTTCCGCATCATTGGGCATGGCAGAGTCTACCGTAACGAAGAAGTCAATGCTAGAAAAATGCCTTTTTTCCATCAGCTCGAGTTGATGATGATTGAAGAGAATGTCAATTTTGGTCATATGAAATGGGTACTCAATGAATTTATTCAAAGATTTTTTGGAGCTGATTTGAAAACAAGATTCAGACCTGATTTTTTCCCATTTACTGAACCATCTGCAGAAATGGATGCTGAGTGTGTCTTTTGCAAAGGTAAAGGCTGCGCTACTTGTGGTGGACGAGGCTGGCTTGAGTTGATGGGCTGCGGTATGGTTGATCCAAGCGTGCTCGAGATGGCAGGCATTGATTCTACTAAGTACTCAGGTTTTGCTGCCGGTTTAGGGTTGGATAGATTTACTATGCTCAAGTATAAAATCAACGATATTCGCTATATGTTCAATGGTGATCAGCGCTTTTTGAAACAGTTTTAAGTCCCCTACTACCTTTAAGCTCAATATGACATATTGAGCTGATATACCATGAAGTAACATGCTCAGAATATCTTCAAACTAACTAAGCTAAGTTAAGCTTCAGTTTTCATTTTAGCTGCTTTCTCAACAGCTTCTTCGATACTAGCTACCATATAAAAAGCTTGCTCTGGTAAATCATCGTGCTTACCATCAAGAATCTCTTTGAATGATCTGATGGTATCTTCAAGCTTAACGTACTTACCAGGTGAACCAGTGAAAACTTCAGCTACGTGGAAAGGTTGCGATAAGAATTTCTGAACCTTACGAGCACGATAAACTGTTTGCTTATCCTCATCTGAAAGTTCATCCATACCAAGAATAGCAATGATGTCTTGAAGCTCTTTATATCTTTGAAGGATGTTCTGCACACCACGAGCTACTTCATAGTGCTCATCACCAACAATATCGTTTTTCAGAGCTGTTGAAGTTGAATCAAGTGGATCAACCGCTGGATAAATTCCTAGCTCGGCAATTTGTCTTGAAAGTACGGTTGTTGCATCCAAGTGAGCAAAGGTTGTCGCTGGAGCTGGGTCAGTCAAGTCATCCGCTGGAACATAAACTGCTTGCACTGAGGTAATAGAACCCTTTTGTGTTGAAGTAATTCTTTCTTGTAATTGTCCCATTTCGTTAGCTAGTGTAGGTTGGTAACCAACCGCTGATGGCATACGACCAAGTAGGGCAGATACTTCTGAACCAGCTTGAGTGAAACGGAAAATATTATCAACGAAAAGAAGAGTATCTTTGTTTTCTTCATCACGGAAGTACTCAGCCATCGTAAGACCAGTAAGACCAACTCTCATACGAGCTCCAGGAGGCTCATTCATTTGACCATATACAAGTGCTACTTTGTCAATTACACCAGATTCTTTCATCTCTTCCCAAAGGTCATTACCTTCACGAGTTCTTTCACCAACACCAGAGAAAACAGAAATACCAGAGTGAGCTTTAGCAACGTTGTTGATAAGCTCCATAATAAGTACGGTTTTACCAACACCAGCACCACCAAAAAGTCCGATCTTTCCACCTTTAACGTAAGGAGTCAGAAGATCAATAACCTTGATACCAGTCTCGAAAATCTCGATTTTTGTACTTTGCTCAGATAATTTAGGTGGTTGTCTATGAATCGAAAGATTTTTAACAGCATCAATATTTCCAGCTTCGTCAACTGGCTCACCAAGTACATTCATGATTCTGCCAAGAGTTTTCTCACCAACTGGCACTGAGATTGGTGCACCGGTATCCTCAACATCCATACCGCGAGTTAAACCTTCAGTTGAGCTCATTGCAATTGAGCGCACGCGGTTATCACCAAGAATCAACTGAACTTCAGTTGTAAGGTCGATTTCTTGACCAGCTGGATTTTTGCCTTTGATTTTTAAGGCGTTGTAGATACTAGGTAACTCACCTGAAGCAAATTCTACATCAATGACTGGGCCAATAACCTGTACGATTTTTCCTGTTTTTGTTGCTGTAACCATAGTTTTTGATTCTACCACTTGCTGGTTGTTTCAAACTTTAACTTGAAATATAAATTGTGTCTCAAATTTCGACTATATCGCACAAACTTTAATAATGATGATTTTTAATTCTCTCCTGTCTTTAATAAAGGCTGAATCCTTGCCCAAAAACTATCATCAGCTGTAGTACCAGCTCTTTTTTGCTTTTGAAGGGCGGAATTGATGCTCTCTAAAATCTCATGCGGCGTGATGTTAATATAACATTCAGGCTTTTGATTAATGGTCTCCCAGAAAAAAATTCGTTTTAATGCTTTAGCTCAAGCTTATAAACAAGCTTTAG
>CAWUIS010000020.1:0-14481 GCA_963922625.1 uncultured Candidatus Melainabacteria bacterium
CAAATTGTTTTCTCTATATAAAGATGGGTTCTCTACAGACTCTGCTACTTGAATAAATGCAGCAAAATGCATGACGCAATCAATACGAAATTTACTACAAATCTCTGCAAGCCTAGCTTTATCGCTAATGCAAGCCTCATAAAAATGAACAGCTTCGGGTATTTGGCTAGCTTCAGAGCTAGATAGATTGTCAATCCCAACAACTTCATAGCCTGCTTCCAGAAGAAGTCTAGAACAAATAGAGCCAATATAACCAGCACAGCCACTAACTAAAATTGCCATAGGGCTTATAATAGCACCAGCATGGCGTTACTTTGTAAAAGGCCTATTTTTATAGTCGGTGAAGGCCGCTCTGGCACTACTATGCTGCGAAATCTTCTCGCTGAGCATAAAAATATTTGGGCAATTGAAAGAGAAAGCTATATTTTTGTGACCAACTGGCCGCAAAAAAACCCTTACTTTGAAAAATATCAAAATGATCTAAATAAATTGAGCTTAGCTGTTATTGCTGCCATGAAAAGAGTAGGTGTTAAAGCACAAAAAGCTCTTCAAGAAAAAGAAATTGCTGCAGATATCAGATCAGCACATCAAGCTTTTCTTGGCTCTAGCTATTATAAAAATCTAGAAAGTGATTTCAATCATATAAAAGTTTTTGATAGTGTTTGTAAGTTTTTTTCAGAGCTTGATCACGCAGAGCGTATTATAGAAAAAACTCCTTATCATATTAATTACATCAAAGAGATTTTGGATGCATATCCTGATGCTCAAATTATTGCTATCTATCGTGATCCGCGTGCTGTTATAGCTTCGTGGTTGAAAAAAGACAAATTTAAAAGTATTCTTGGTTGTTGCCACAGCTGGAATAATGCTATGAGCAAAATTAGTAGCTATACAACAAAGCTTGATGAATCTCAAATACAACTAATCAAATTTGAGGATTTGATTAGTGAGCCAGAAAGCAGTTTAAAAAAGCTTTGCTCTTGGCTTGGTGAAGATTTTGATCCTGCTTTACTTAAAGAGCAAAAAGTAAATAGTAGCTTTGATGATTCCCAGTCATCTGGCTTTATCCTTGATAATAAAGCTAGATGGCAAAAATCTCTAAATGAGAGTCAAATTAACCTAATTGATTATTTGTGTCACAAACACTATTCAAGCTATCAACTAGAGACTTTTAGACCTCAGAAAAATATTTTTTCAAGATTTAGCTTTATTCTTGACTTGAGTTTTGAGTATTTGAGATTTCCTTTGGTTAAATTTGTCAAATCTATACAAAAATTTATCTAGGGATTACTCTAGTCGTGACTAAGATGACCTTTTGGTGACGCAAATACGCATTTTATGCAAAACCTAGTCATAATGTTGGATTAAGGACTGAATAAAAATCCTTAGCTGAGGTAAAGCTTCTATAGAAAGGAATTTTAAAAAGATATGTTTGGTAATAGTTCTAGTGAGTATAAATCAATTGTTGAGGCCCTAAGTAAATCTCAGGCAATGATAGAGTTTAAACCTGATGGCACCATTATTACTGCCAATCAGAATTTTTTGAATGCTATGGGCTACCAATTAGATGAAATTATCGGTAAGCATCATAGAATGTTTGTGGAGGCAAAGTTTGCCCAAAGTAACGAATACAATCAATTCTGGAATGAACTTGCAAATGGGCAATTTAAAAGTGAAAGTTTTAGAAGAATAACCAAATCAGGAGAAGATATTTGGATTCAAGCAACTTATAACCCAGTATTTGACAATAGTGGGAAAGTCACAAAAGTTGTTAAGTTTGCTGTTGATGTAAGCGAGTCAGCTAAAAAAGCTCAGCTTTATGAGCAAATGGTCGCTAATATGCCGATTAATACTCTTGTTGCTGATCTGGATGGCATCATCTACGATATGAACCCAGCTGCCGAAAAAACTTTGAAAAGTATTGAGCATCTTTTACCAATTAAAGTTGATGAGATCGTTGGTAATACTTATGACGTTTTTCATAAAATGCCTGAGCATCAAAGAAAACTTCTGGCAGACCCAAGAAATTTACCGCATCAAGCCATTATTAGTTTAGGTGAAGAAAAATTAGATCTTCTAGTTTCTCCTCTTTATAGTTCTCAGGGCGACTATATTGGTCCTATGGTTACTTGGTCAATTGTTACTCAAAAAATCAAGCTTGAAAATGAAGGTGTGGTTTCAAAACAAATGATTGAAAATCTTCCAATCAACGTGATGCTTGCTAATAAAGAGTCTGAGATCACTCAGCTCAATGCAGCTTCTATAAAAACCTTAAAATCGATAGAGCATCTTTTACCTGTCAAAGTCGATGGTTTACTTGGTCAAAGTTATGATGTTTTCCATAAAAACCCTTCTCACCAAAGAGAGCTTTTGGCAGATCCAAGAAACCTCCCGCATCAAACAGTTATCGATGTAGGACCTGAGAAGCTTGATTTACTGATATCTCCTTTGTTTGATAAAGATGGTGAGTATATTGGACCTATGGTCACTTGGTCAGTTGTTACTGATAAATTCGCATTAAAAGCTAAAAATGAAGAAAACAAAAAACGTCTTGAAACTACTGTTCTCGGTTTAACTCAAGATGCTGCAAGTGATTCTAATAATCTACAAAACTATATCAACTCTGTTGCTACAGCTTCTGAAGAGCTTGTTACCAGTATTGGTGAGATTTCTACTAAGACATCCGAGGCTGCACGCATGACAGAGACTACGGTGAGCAATAACCAAAAATCAGCTGAAGTTCTTGCTGACTTGAAAAAAAGAAGCGAAGAAATCGGTGAAATTATTAAAGTGGTTGTTGATATCGCTGGTCAAACTAACTTACTTGCACTTAATGCAACAATTGAGGCCGCAAGAGCAGGTGAGGCTGGTAAAGGCTTTGCAGTAGTTGCAAACGAAGTCAAGGAGCTTGCTTCTAGAACTCAAGAAGCAACTCAAGACATCTCGGGTAAGATCACCGCGATCCAAACTTCTACTCAAGAAACGCAAAATGTTCTTGATAGCACGACAGAGTCTATCAACTCTATTGACGGTATGATGTCTTCGATTGCAGCAGCTATTGAAGAGCAATCAGCTGTTACGGCAGAAATTGGAACTAGCATGACAAGTGCAACGTCTAAAATTGATGCTGTCTCTGGCATAGTGAAAAATATTGAAGAGTCAGTTGTAGAAAACATCGCAATGATGGAGTAATAAGATGAAAGTGCTGAATAAGGATTCGATTAATAGTGAGCTTGATAATTTGATGCTAAGGCATCCTGAGTTTGAAGCTAAGCTTAAATTTGGAAGTAAAGGCTATGAGAGCAAGGGCAATATGGTTGCTGGTATTTACCAAGGAATGTTGGTCTTGAACCTTGGCAAAGCAAGAGTTGATGAGCTTCTACAAAAACCAAACACCAGAAAAATGGATATCATTGGTCGTGTGCTTGAAGATTGGATTATTTTTGAAGAAGAGTTTTATAAAGATGCTGCTCTGACTGAAAGTTTGGTTGAAGAGGCTGTTGTCAGAGTTAAAGCTCTACCAAGAAAACATTAGCTGCGTGTCGCGTTTAGCGATACAGGCTAAATTAAGGTGTATAGTGGGACTGGCAAGTCTAAAACCTTGCTTGAAAACCCTGTGATGCCATCAGCTGTTTTGATCAGCTTGACACCTTTTTTACCATTACCAACAAAACGCCATGTTTTAATTACCCCATGACCAACAATGCTTATAGCTTTTTTACCGGTCCAAAACACACCTTTGATCAAATGAAAGCTCATTGTTAGTGGTAAAGCTAGTATCAACAATGCTAGGCGCATGTTAATATCTTTCCTTTTATACAACTTTTTTGTCTTAAAAACTGTCCTTTAGAAGACCTATATTTAGCTCATAGACAGCGTCTGCTTTATGTAAGTAAGGAGCCTGTACCGCAGTGAGATCTTGATACTTATAGTTCTTTTTCGCCAGTGATTTTATAACCTGTTCTTTTTTAAAACGCTTTGTTCTAAAAACTATAAGCTTGGTTTTTTCATTACCGAGAATTTCAGTATTTTTATCATAGTAAATCAGTTCATTTTGGTTCTCTAGAAAAGTCCTGAGTCCGGCATAGATACTTTTCTCTTTAAAAGCATAAATTTCAAGATCTTGATCTGGAAATTCTTTTTCGACTTTGTCTTTGAGTTTACTAAAGACATTCTTGTAAGGGATATGAATATAGAGCAAATTAGGGCTAGCTATAAAATTAAAGAAAGTATTGGCTTGTACCAAGTACAAAATAACTATGACTACTAGGCTAAAGCTTGTAAATTTCAGGGTTTGTTTTTTGCTTGTTTTAGATATATCTATAAAACTAAAAACTGCAAAAACTATCAAAAAACTAATACCACAAAGCCAGCGTTGAAAAAAAGCACCAGTCTTGAAAAAAATAATCACTGAAGCAGGAATGATGACAATCCACAGCAGCATTGATTTGCATAATTCTTTAAGCTGGTTTTGTTTTTTGAAAGAAAAGCCTTGAGAAAAGAAAAAATAAACTACTGCGAAGTACAAAATGATTTGCCAGAAGTACTCAAATACAATAGACCACCAGCTTTTATCAAGCTCACCAAAACCGGCTCTATAAGCTGCATATTTAAAAGGCAAAAAATCAGTTTCTAAAAGCCAGCTAAAATGAGGCGTAAAGATTAGAGCAAAAGCCAAAAAACTCAGCAAAATATTAATGGAGATAAGTCTTTGGCGAGATATTTTACTTGATAGTGCTGTTGCAAAAAGTACAAGAATAAAAAGTACAAAGTTATATTTTGCCAGTAAGCCCAAAGCAATGAGGATACCGAAAAGAAAGTAATCTATTCTTTTTGCGTATTTGATGATTCGCAAAAAACACCAAAAAGAGAGACTTGCGATGCATGTCATCAAAATACTATGAATGAGATAGCGGTTGAAATCTAGTGAATAAATAAAAAAGAAAACCAAGCTCAGAGTGATGATTTGGCTGTCACTGCTCGACCAAATTTCTTTTAAAGCAAAGTAGAAACTGACCAGGAATACAATGATCAAAATATGAGTCAATAGAGCCATAGACTGTGCACTGGTATCAAAAAAGAGGTTCAATGCTTTGACCAGCCAGCTAAAGAGAGGTGGCTGGTCTTTGTAACCCAGTTCAAAATTTAAAGTATCAAAAAACTGTTCTGCTTCATCAAAACTGATAGCGTGCCAAGATGCACTAAACCTTATAGCTAGAAAAACCAAGCTATAAATTGATAAGTAAATTGAAAATATCAGGTCTTTTTTGTTCAAATGACAGCTTCCTTAGCTAATAAATCTAAAAAAAACAGCTTCACCGTTATGGCAAAGCTGTTTTAAATATATCAACTAGAAATTTTTTTAGTTGAAGTGATATGGATCATAATCCATGTAATCACCTTCCATGCTGATGCTCTCTTCAGAGAATGGCTCAGTGAATCCATGTTTTACACCTTCGTATAAACCATTAACGGCACCAGTTACGCCACCAGTAACCAAACCACTCCAAAGACCAACGTGGAAACCAAGGAATTTGCCAGCAAAACCGTTATCCATTTTGTCAGATACAGAGTTACCATACTCAACACCTTTATTAATCGCACCACGCTGCATTCCAGCAATCAAGCCGACAACTGGTCCAACAATAACGCCAGCTGTACCAGCTAAAACATCACCAACATCTTCAACTTCAGCCTTAGCTGGTGTGAAACTGAATAATGATACTAACGATACAAGTACTAATAATTTTTTTGTCATAAATGACCTCCTACTTTTCGATTATACCCGAGAAATCTTAGTTGAGGGTTTTCTTGAAAAAATGGCGGAACTTGGTTCTATTTCTTTTACTATCGCGTAAATTAAGTACTTATCTGTGAGTATAGTTGTGCTCCATTCCAGTGGATGATAGCTTCCGTCTTTGGCAATAAAGCGGCATTGGAAACTTGTAGTCTTTTTATAATGAGATCTTAACTGATTCAACTCAGCTTCAACCATTTTTTTGTCCTCATCGTGAATAAAACAAAGCAAAGGATACCGATATAAATCCATGGCTTCATAACCTAGGAAATTTTCCCAGCTAGTATTAATATTTGTGAAATAGCCTTCACTGTTAATAACGCAAAAAAGACCTTCATCAAGTTCAAGCTCTCTTGTGCCATTTAAATTGAAGTCAACCTTACTTGTTACTAATTTTTTTTTGTTTTTTTGTCTTTCTTTTTCTAAATCGTGACTTAAGCTGGAAATGATTTTTTCAAGTTCAAGTTTATGATTTTTGTCTTTTCGTATCAATGAGTCAATTTTTTTGAGCAAAGTTTTCAGCAGCATATCCTTCACTGCTTGATAAATCAAAAGCAAAATTATCGCAGTAATGGCTGTTGCGGTATCGCTGCCGGATACCATATATATAGATGAACAAGATGCCAATGTCACCAATAAGTAGATAACAAATAGTTTGTTTGATTGTTTATTGAAAATGGCTAAATTATTTTGCCTTGTAAGCAAAGTACACCTCTTGTGATTGAGCCCTAGCTCAGGTTCTTTTATCAGCACGTCTAATCCTCCCTTCAAAGCGTTTGACAAAGAATGTGTGGGTAGAGTGGGGCCAAATATTGTTAGCTAAATTATAACAATTGCCTGTGAATGACGCTACTGGGTTAACCCGCAAGTCCATAACTTTTTTTTAATTTTTGCCTCGTCTGACAACTAGCGAGAATGGAACTATTTAATCCTTTGACTGATGCTGTAGGCTGAGTAAGCAACAGCAGCTAAACCTTGTCCAGGAAAACTAGTATCGCCAGTTAGAAAAAGATTTTCATGTGGGCTTTGGCTTGGAGCAAAATTAAGTATGGGTTGGTCAACACTATGAGCAATGCCTCCAACAAAGCCTTTTTCTCTTGAAGTATAAAATTCAAAAGATTTAGGAGTGGCACTTTGTATAAATTTTTTTTCGCAATCTCGTAATTCTGGAAAAATTTGATACAGCTCAGAGAGAATAAAATCTTGACACAACTGCTTACGCTCGTCGTAGCTGCTCGGATCCAAGTCTAACCAATTTTCAACAAGAGTATGAGTTGAAATAGTGATAGTGTGCCAGCCTGGAGGCGCTTTGATGTCATCATCGGCTAAAGAAATACTGGCAAAGATAGAAGCTGAATTACAAAATGGTATAGGTTTTGATGTGTGGATTTGATAGTAAGACGAGTCCAACTCAAGGCTTGCTTTAAAAGCTCCATAAACCATAAAAGCACCCCAGGCATCAGGGAATTTTTTACTGAATTTAGAAAAATGTTTTTGTATACTACCCTCACTAATTTGAGCTAGATTCCATATAGGGATACTTGGAATAAGAGCTTTTGCTGAAAATTGTTTGTTCTCTTTGAGATGATTTACCTCAACTTCAAAGCCACTAGAGCTAGTTTTGATTTTTTTTGCTTTTGCTTTGTATAAAATTTCTCCACCCTGGGCTTTGATATATCGCTCTAAGATCTTTGATACTTCTGCAATACCACCATAGGGGTAAAAAACTTCTTGAGAATAAGCAAGACCCAGGGCAGCACTAAGGTAAGGTGTTTTTGATGACAGGTTTTGAGTTGTGATTAAAAGCTGTTCATTAATAAACTCTTTGAAGTCTTGGTTATTGTGAAGATTGAAGCGAGCTAAAAAACTATCGGTTGAGCTAAATAAACCAGGTACCAATTTTAGCCCCTCAAGATTTTTCCAAATCTTTCTTACTTGGAATAAATCTATGTAATCATCAAGGCTCACTGGTAGTAGTCTTTCGTTGATGTCAATTAACTCCCAGGCAAGTTTATCGAGAGCATGAACCTCTTTGAAAAAATCTCTAACATTTGTAATTGAGTCTTGAAATGGAGAGTTCTCAAATTCTTGCATATAGCGCTGAGAGTCTCGATAGCGCTTAATGGTCTGTCCCTTCATCTTAATGGAGATGCCAACATCTAATCTTTTGAGATTTAATTCATCCAATAAACCAAGTTCATGGAAAACCTTATAAATAGGTTTATTGGGGGCAAGACCACTAACTGTAGTTGCTCCTACATCAAAAAGAAAATCCTTCCTTTTGAAAAAAGAAGCGCAACCTCCGGCAACAGTATGAGCTTCAAGCAAAAGTGTTTTATAGCCTTTTTTTGTTAGCAACGCAGCAGCACAAAGTCCAGCAAAGCCAGCACCAATAACTATCTGTTCATAATGATTAGTAGCCTGTAAGTTCGGCATAGCCTTGTCCTTTATGAGATCCTTTAACTTTTACTGCTCCTTCCCAGTAAGAAATTTTAAATCTGTGTAATTGATCTTTTATATATGGGACAACTTCTAAATCAAGCTTGTATTTAGGTATTTTTATACTCCACTTTGAAGGATAGCTTTGCCAGTTTTCTAATACCTCAATTTTTATATCCTCACGTCTAAGCTTAAACTTACGTCCTTGAGCGTCAATGAAGGAACCTGAAGAAAATTCATCTATGCTGCCATCTTTGTTTCTTAATTGATAGAGCATTAATTCGCTTTGATTATCAAGCTGTAAAGCAAACCAATCCCAACCTTCTTGCTTATCACTCAAAGAGCTGGTGCTCCACTCCCTATCAAGCCACGACTCACCTGTCACCGTATAGCTCTTGTCAGCAATCTGAACAGTGCCTGTAGTCTTCAGGCGGGGGATCGAATAATAGTAAGAAGCATTACCTTTGATGGCATTTTTTTTGCTTAAGCCACGATCTCCTTGCAGGATTATAGGCTTTTTAGCTTCTAGTTCAAGTTCAAAACCAAGTTGATTTTGAAAAGAAGATATGTAGATTTTGTCTTGCTCGAAATCTATAGTCCAGTCATTGAGCCAGATGTGCTGATTTTTAACCCCAGCAAGCTCCATGTCCTCTCTTTGGAAAATTTCATGAGAATAAAACTTGTCATTTTTAATATCGCTCAAGCCAAGATGTCCCATATAGATATTTCTATAGCTGCCGGTCTTCTGGTCAAAAATACCATTTCTGAATATTGTTAGTTGGTAACCATAATGATTCTTAGAGCTATCTAAATTGCCTGTGAAATACCACCACTCGGTTTTGAAATCGGGGTGGGCAGAATGATCCTTGGGAAATTCAAATTGTTTGATTTCCTCAGCTTTTTTAAAACCCAGACCATCGCTGCTGAGGTACTGAGACATATCTATTTTACTGGGCTCTTTAACCGCTTGATTATTAGAACAAGAGCTAAGCACAAAAATTAAAACTGCAATTATAAAATTCATTTTTTAATCGTTCCTCAAAATTGCTGCGGGCTTAATAGTACTGATCTTTAAAGCTGGATAAATTACAGCTAAGACAGAAGCTAAGAGCGCATATAAAATAGCTTCAGTAATAAAGCTCGGTTCTAATGCGAAGTTTAAAGTCCAACCAAACGAGCGTTGATTCACTACGAAAATCATCACCAAGGCTTGAACTATACCAACCGGTATGGCAATAACAGCAGCAATAAAGCCCATAGTCATTGTTTGCAAGATTAACATTTGTGTGATTTCTGTAGGGGTGACACCATTTGCTCTCAAAATCGCAAATTCTCTTTGTCTTTCTAATTGCAAAGACATAAAAGCAGCTAGCACAGCAATGAAGGCAACAGCAATAGAAATGATCTTTAAGACCGAAGTAACCCTAAAAGTTCTATCAAAAATCATCATAGATTCTGTTTTTAAATCTATATTAGAGTTTATAAGTACTTTGAATTTCTTAAAGCGTGTTTTTAACTCAGTGACAAAGTCTTTTACTATGCTCTTGTCTTTGAGTATCAGAGCAATAGAAGATAGTTCAAAGTCCTGCCATAGCTTTCTGTAAAGGTGCTTGTTGATCATAATGATACCCTGGTCAGTGCCGTAGTCATAAAAAATACCAATGACTTTAAAGCTTTGATTACCAAAATTAGTTGCTAGTTTTATATCATCCCCTAGCTTGAGTTTGTGTTTGTATGCAAAAGGCTCAGAAATAAAGATGCTGTTTTTTTCCTTGATGAAGTTTTGCCAGCCGTTTTTAGCAAGAGCTTTAAACATCATGATCTCTTTTACGGTATTAGATTTATCGATGGCAGCCATTTGAACTTTGCCAAGGCTGCTATGCACGTCAATATGCCTATAAGTCAAAATCCCAGAGAGCTTCTCTTTACTGAAATTAAGTATTTCTTGCCTTAGCTTTCTATCGAGTGGTGAGTCGTTTCTGTTGGCTACTAAACGTGGACTTGAGATATAAATATCAGCTTGTAAAGAATTTTCTAGCCAAGTAACAACAGTATCTCTGAAGCTGTAGATGGTTATACTAAGGGCGATTGACACAGAGATGGCAATAACCAAACTGGCAATAGCAACAGAAGTTCGGCTTAGTTGTGAGCTGATTGAATTAATAGAAAGCGATCCAATGTAGCCAAAAGCAAATTTAAACAGTTTTTCAAATAATCGGCAAAAAAACTTTGTAACGACTGGACTGCACAGAGCTAGTCCAACAATAATGAGTCCCAATGCTGTAAAGCCAAGAAAAATGACAGCAAAATTTAGCTTTAAAATGGCTGCTCCGAGTCCGGCAAGTAAAAGTCCAACAATTGCAATACGGTGGAAATTAATATGATTGCTTGATTCATAGACCGAACGGTTCATCGCAATCTGTGGTGAGCTAGAAGCTGCATCGAAAGCTGGTATTAGTGCTGCAACGGTTGTCACTCCAAGACCCAGTGCTAATGATTTGAGAATAGAAAAATACGAAAATTTGAAGCTAGTGATTTCTAGCACAAAGTACAAATCATTAATTGTTTGGGTTATGAGTTGGATTAAAAATCCAGACATGAAAATTCCAAGTGCAATACCTGCACTAATACCCCAGAAAGCAAAAACTAAGGCTTCGATAAAAATCATTTTTATAATCTCTGTTTTACTAGTGCCTAAAGCTCTGAGTACAGCTAGGATTTTTCTTCTTTGAACAACAGAAAAAGACATGCTGTTATAAATCAAAAAAACTGCAACAATCAAAGCCAAAAAGCTTAAAGCTGTAAGATTGATGTTAAATGCTCTAGTCATATTTTCAACCGATTGAGTTCTTAAGCTCGAACGCTCAAGCACAAGATCTTTGCTGAGTAGTTTTTTAAGATCCTGTTTCGTTAGTAAGCTTTTGCTGCTACTGAAAAAGCCTGATTTTTCTTGAATCAAATCAATATGGCTGATTTTTTTATCAAGTTCCAGAAAGCTTTGGGCAGCGATGATATCTGTCACCAAGATATTGTCAAAAGAACCTGAAGCATCAAGAAAGCCAGCCAGCCTCAAGCTTTTGACTTTGTTACCAACTCTAAGATCTATCTGGTCACCAAGTTTCTTGCCAATTTGCTTAGCTGTTTGAGGAGAGACTAGTACAGAGTTCTCTGAGAAAATATTGCTGTTATTTTCTAGCTCAATATTACTGCTGATTGCTCTGAAGTCTTTTTCTGCAAAAACATCAACCCCAAGAAGACGAATGACACTTTGGTCTTCTCCTTCTTTATCTACTAGTGGCAAAAATCTCTCAACTACAGGAGCAATTTTTTCAAGACCATGTTTTTTCTTTAAATCTCTATAATATGCTTCATCAAAAGCTTGTTCGTTAGCTGCATAAATATGGTGAGTGGCCTCGCCAACTACCCGAGATGTTGAGATCTCAAAAGCCTGTTTAGAGCTTGCTACAGAAAGATCTATGGAAATAGATATCGCAATACCTAAGGCAATACCTAGGATGGCAAGAAAAGACTGAAGAAAATTCTGGCTTAAGTATCTGAAACTAGAGTTTTGTAGTATCAAGTACCAGCTCCTTATTAGAAACTTTATAGCTATTGTCAGCAAGGCTACTAAAGCTTTCATTGTGAGTTGCCATTAATAGAGTTGCCCTACTGGTATTGATCAACTCAAAAATTAAATCCATGATTACAGCTGAAGTCTCGTTATCAAGGTTACCTGTAGGTTCATCGGCAACTATAATTTTAGGTTTGTGAACAAGTGCTCTGACGATGGCAACTCTTTGTTGTTGCCCGCCTGAAAGCCTGTCAGGAAAGCTCTTTAACCTGTCAGCTAAGCCTACCCTGTCAAGTAAGTCTAGTGCAAAATCTTTATTTGTTTTTGTTAGTTTTTTGTTTAATTCAAGTGGTAATAAAATATTTTCTTCTATGGAAAGAGTTGGCAGTAGATTGAAAAATTGAAAAATAAAGCCGATATTTTCTCTTCTATAGATTGTTTTTTGCTCTTCTGAAATTTTAGCGATATTCAGATCATCAATAAAAATATCTCCAGCATCGCTATCGTCAATTGCTGAGATTAAATTCAAAAATGTAGATTTCCCACAGCCACTAGCACCCAAAATGATGTTTTTGCTGGCACTTTGAATATCTACATTAAGATCTTCAAAAACAACAATATCTTTGTTGGCTTCTTTGTAAATCTTCTTGACGTTCTTTAGGGATATCATTCGCTTTTATTAGCTTACCCTGCTTGAAGAAACTATTACGGCAAGAGGACATATTCAGCAAAAACTACGGCCTTTCCAGCGGTAACAGCTTCACCACTAATGATTAATTGTAAATTTCTTGCTGCTGTAGTTTTTTCAGAAATATTTGCTACCAAGCCAGACTGGATTGTCGAATGTATACCTGCATCCCAAGGATTTCCAGCATTGCTTATAGCAATTGGGGCAAGAATTCCATTAGCATCATCTGTTGGAATTGAAATCCCAATATTAGCGGCATCACTTGCAGAAGTAAAAGTAGTTAAAACCTCGTACCAAGCTCTGATAACCCTAACGTTATTCGGTATTAAACCATTACGAAGATCAATAGAACCTGTAGAACCACCATCAAGTGCAAAGTCATACTCTGCTCTGACAATTGAAGCAATCGCTCCGTTACCAGAAATACTCAGATTGGAATTACTACTAGTTTGAAAAGCTAAGTTACTAGAACCGTTATAAGTCAAAACTCCGGCAAGATTATTCCGGCTTCCAATATTATCTGCGCTCTGGATTCCAGCGGCACTTGAGATGAGGTGACTATTCCAGGTTAGCCCACCATTGACATCTATAGTCAGGGCGGTACCGTTAATATCGATTCTTTCTGTAAACAACCTTCCGCTTCTATCAGCTAAACCATTACCATTCCATCTTAAAATTCCAGCACTACTAGCATTAAGAGTAGTGTTGTTCATGATAACGCCATCAGTAGTAACACTGCCTACGTTAATATCATCATCTGGTGGGCTCGGATCCACACTAGATAGATCAGGCTTGTCAAAAATAACCACGGCAAAATCTTCACCATTGCTAACATTACCGCCACTAAATCGCATGATAAGTGTTTTGGTTGAAGCAACACTTGGTGCTTTAAAGATTGCCCTATTAGGTGTTAGAACATCAAAATTACTTACTGTCGCAAAAGTATTAGCCTCGCCATCAATAAAGCTTACTTGAGCTGGATTTGATTTAGAGCTTAGCTGTTTGCCTGCTACTAAAAAACTATCACCTTCAAAAAGCATGTTTTGCTTGATTTTTCTGACTTTGGCACTAGCCTCATCTAGCATTGAAAAAACTATCAAGGCAGCTAGCACTAAAATATGTAAGCCAAATTTTTCAATGAAATTTTTTAGAGTCATCAAGTACATATTTATTACTTGCCACTTAGGTGAAATTTGAAAATTTAAATAGTTTTAAATACGAAGCTTATTTTATCGACTAAATTCTCTATTCTTTCAAGGATTCAAGTATTTGCCTGCACATACACATATATTGTACCAAAACTGTGATGTTCTTCACGTTTTTGGTGCAATATATGTGACATTAAAGACTAGCATAAGCTTGAGTTTCAGCCTTGCCACCAGGATGAGTTACAGCTCCTTTATAGGCAGGGCCAACTTGCTTACTGTATTTGTAAAGAGTGCCTGAGTTGTAATTGTTGTTTCTTGCTTGCCATTTTAGACGTCTTGCAGCAAGCTCATCTTCGCTTAAAGCAACAGACAAGTCACCATTTTTAGCATCAATGCTTATAGTGTCGCCATCTTCAATCAAAGCAATAGGTCCAGCTTCAGCAGCTTCAGGTCCAACATGCCCGATACAAAGTCCGCGGGTTCCACCAGAAAATCTGCCATCAGTGATCAAGGCAACCTTCTCACCTAAACCTTGCCCGTAAATGGCAGCTGTTGTTTGTAGCATTTCGCGCATACCAGGACCACCTTTAGGACCTTCATAGCGGATGACAATTACATCACCTTCTTTATAGTCACGTTTTTCAACAGCAGCAAAAGCATCTTCTTCACAATCAAAACAGCGAGCTGGTCCAGTGAATTTCAATGCCTCTTCAGCAATTCCTGCAACTTTAACAATGGCACCTTCTGGAGCCAAATTACCTTTAAGTGTGGTGACACCACCAGTTGCAGAAATTGGCGCTGAGCATTTATACAAGAGATCTTGACCTTCTGGAAATTT
>CAWUIS010000021.1:0-14425 GCA_963922625.1 uncultured Candidatus Melainabacteria bacterium
TCAATCAGCGCAAACACTAGCTCCAATGATACTGATATTACAAACTTAGAAACAGCTTTGGCAGTGACTAACGGTCGTGTTCTAACAAATGAAGGTGATATTTCAGCTCTTCAAACTTCATTGTCGGCTAACAGCTCGAGTATCAGCTCAAATGATACAGAAATTGCTAACTTAGAATCAGCTCTAGCGTTAACTAATGGTCGTGTTCTAACAAACGAAGGTGCGATTTCAACTCTTCAGACTTCATTGTCAGCTAACAGCTCAAGCATCAGCTCAAATGAGACAGACATCACAAACTTAGAATCAGCTTTAGCAGTGACTAACGGTAGAGTTCTAACAAATGAAGGTGATATCCAGGCACTTCAAACTTCATCTGCAGCAAATACTGCAAATATCAATTCAAACGATACAGACATCACTAATTTAGAAACTGCTCTAGCAGTAACTAACGGTCGTGTTCTAACAAACGAAGGTGATATCTCAACTCTTCAGACTTCACTTTCAGCAAACAGCTCAAGCATAAGCTCTAATACATCGAACATCAGCTCAAATCTAACAAGCATTGGGAATTTAGAAACTGCTCTAGCAGTAACTAACGGTCGTGTTTTAACAAATGAAGGTGATATTTCAGCACTTCAAACTTCTCTGTCAGCTAACAGTACAAACATCAGTTCAAACGATACAGACATCACAAACTTAGAGTCAGCTCTTGCAGTGACTAACGGTAAAGTTCTAGTTAACAGAGTAGAGTTAGAGACTTTAAATGGGGATCTGGCAAATCTTCAGACCACAGTTGCTAATGGCATTAGTATTCTTAACTCCGCAACTGCCGCAAAAACACCAGATACATTAGTAGAAAGAGATGCTAACGGTGATATAGCATTAGCAAACTTAACTACCAACGGTATTACTTTTGCAGATGGGGCTAGTGATGGAGCTGTCCTAACTTCTGACTCACAAGGGAATGCTAGCTGGCAGACTATACGTAAGTATGCTTCGTATGTTGTATCTAGCACGACACAGAGTACTTTATCTACTACTAGCTTTCAAGACGTTAGTGCAATGGAAATTTCAAGTGTAACTCTAGTTGAAGGAGATACTATTAGAGTTAGCTTTACTGGAGAATACTATAATCGTTCTAGCAACAATAATGGTTTGTCTATACTTAGGTACACATTTAACGGTACTCATTATGGCTCTCGCTTCGTTAAAGCCAATTTTGCTAGAAATAGAGATAGCTATGGTTCACCTTACTCTATTTTATTAAAAGTAGGCGCTGGTGCAGATATCCCAGCTGGGACTTATACGGTCAAGCTGCAAACCCAAGCTGATGCTGGATCTGGGAGTAATACAATGACCTTTGGACCAGGCAATACCTTACATAGAATGACAGTTGAAGTTTTCTAGCTTTTACTAAGCTGCCAGTAAGCTACAATAATATCTTATGGCAAATGCAATGGAAGACCTTAAAAAGAAAGTCGATGGCTTGGAGGTATGGTCTCATATAGAAGAAGCATCTAAAAAGGGCTTTGAAGCTGTTGATCAAGAACTAGTGCCTTTATTTAAATGGTATGGAGTTTATGCTCAAAAGCCTAAAGAAGATGGCTACTTCATGATCCGAATTAAGATTCCGGGTGGTAAGTTAAATGCTGAGCAGCTTAGCAAAATCAATGATTTGGGTAAGAGATTTGGGCGTGATGTTGTTGATATTACAACCCGTCAGGCAGTTCAATTGCACTGGATACGAATCGAAGATATTCCGGTTATTCTAAGCGAGCTCAAATCAGTAGGTATGGATACTGCTGGTGGTTGTGGAGATATTATGCGTAATATCACGGGTTGTCCATTAGCGGGCTTGACTGAAGACGAGGTCTTTGATGCTAGTAAAGAGCTTCAAGAGATTGATGATTTTTTTACTCGTAATCCTGAGTACTCGAACCTGCCAAGAAAATATAAAATGACTGTAACTGGCTGCGCTACTTGGTGCTCACAGCCTGATATCAATTGCATCGCTCTAGTTGGTATTAAACACTCTCAAACTGGTGAAGAAGGCTTTGCTTTGAAAGTTGGAGGTGGTCTTTCAACTAAACCTTTTATCGCTAAAGATTTCCCGGTTTTTGTCAAGCGTGAACAAGCTAAAGCTGTAACTGAAGCTGTGACTATTGTTTACCGTGATAACGGCAATAGAGAAAAAAGACAAAAGGCTCGTATTAAGTTTTTGGTTGATGAATGGGGAGTCGAGAAATTTCTTGATGAGGTTGAAAAAGTCCTTGGCTATAAGCTAGAGAGAATGGACTTGGTAAAGGCACCAGATTGTTCGCATCAAGATCACCTGGGTATTACAAAACTGAAAAATGGTCTTTATGCAGTGGGTATTGCTTTTGTTAGTGGCAGAACTTATAGCCCTGATCTAGGAAATATTGCAAAGCTACTTGATGAGTTTACCGAAAACGGTGAAGTCAGAACTACTAATAAACAAAACCTTATCGTTCTTAATGTGCCAGAGTCTAAATTAAAGGCTTTTGCTGAAGCTGCAACAGCAATGAATCTAAAAGTCGAACACTCTGCATTCACAAGACTTGGAGTCGCTTGTACCGGTACCGAGTTTTGTAATCTTGCTATCGTTGAGACTAAAGCTAGAGCTAAAGACTTGTTTGAATACTTGGATGCTGAGTTTCCTGGTTTCCAAGACCAGCTTATGATTTCAGTAACCGGATGTCCTAATAATTGTGCTCAGTATGCAGTTGCTGATATTGGCTTGGTTGGCTGTAAAGTCAAAGATAGTGAGGGAGTAATGCAAGATGCTTTTCGGATCTTTCTTGGTGGACGTCTTACGCACAACGCTCAGTTTGGTAAAGCTTTGGATGGACGCTTTTTGCACAAAAATATTCATCTCACCTTGAAAAAACTTTTAGGATACTACAACACTCATAAGCAAGAGAGTGAAGAGTTTAGATACTTTATAGACAGAGTAGGATTGGAGCAAATGCAAAAGGAGCTTGCAGATGTCACTTAATTTAGAAACTCTTGATGCAAAAATCCCTAGCAATCCAGAAGAATGGGATCAGCTTGGACAATCATTCGAAAAAGCTCATGCCAAAGAAACCTTAAAATATGCTCTTAACTCGCTCATAAAAGGAGGAGATATTGTTTTTCTTACTGCATTTGGACCAGAAGGCTGTGTCATTTATAGCCTCATAAACGAGCTTATTCAAGAAGAGGCATTCGATAAAAGTTCTTTTATTCGCTCGCGTGAAGAGCTTGGTTTTTACGACAAAGAGAATACGGCAGCAGGCAAATTTTTTGTTGCCAATCTTGATACTGGCTATCAATTCAAAGAGACCTTGGAGTTAAAAGAAGCCCTTGAAACAAAGTTTGATATGCCCACCTTACTCTATGGTTCTAAATATAGTGTCAGTGAGCAGGATGAAAAATATGGAAAAGATCTTTATAAATCTGATCCTGATCAATGCTGTTATATGCGAAAACTAGTGCCTCTATCAGAGCTTTTGAAGCCGAGGCTAGCTTGGATCACATCGATACGTCGCGATCAGACTGAATTTAGAGCTAATGCTAAAGCTTTTGAGTTTGACAAAAAGTTCAAGCTTGGCAAAATTAATCCTTTGATTCATTGGACTAAATCTGATGTCTGGAAATACATTCATGAGAACAATGTGCCTTATAATCCGCTTCTAGATCAAGGCTATGACAGCATTGGTTGCGAGCCTTGTACAAGTCAAGGTGAAGATCGAAAAGGGCGCTGGGCTGGCAAAGACAAAATTGAATGTGGTCTTCATATACAAGACGATGAACAAAAACAAGGTGGAGAATTTGTTATTTAATAGAGTCTAATTTATGGAAAACAAACTCTATCCAGTCTTTTTAAAGCTAACAGAAAAAAGAGTCCTTATTATTGGTGGAGGCTTTATTGCTCACCAGAAAATTTTGGGACTACTCAATACCGAGGCTAAAATCGAGGTTATTGCTCCCTTGATTAGAGATGAGGTAAGAGACTTGGAAGGCAGCTTCCCAAATAAGCGCAATATTAAATTCATAGAACGCGAATATCAATGGGGGGACGAGAAAGGTGCTTTTGTAGTTATTGCAGCAACTAATATACCCGAGCTGAACAACACTATTGCTAATCGCTGTAAAGATCAAGGTATTTTAGTCAATTCAGTTGATGAACCAAAACACTGTGACTTTTATGTACCTAGTATTGTAGACGCTGCACCGATAAAGATTGCGATTACAACAAATGGAGTGGCACCGACTATTGCTCAAAAGATTAGGCTTGAGCTAGAACAAATGATGCAAGAAAAATTTTTGCCTTTGATTCCGCAAATAATTGATTTTCGTAAAAAAGTTAGGGCTAAAATTACTGGTTTTACTAATCATAATCGAAGAGCAAAATTGATAAGATGGTTTACAGAGCGCCTATATCAAAAAAATGAGTAAATTGTATTTAGTTGGTGCAGGACCCGGTGATCCTGAGCTTTTAACAATTAAGGCTTTAAGAGTCTTGAACGAAGTAGATGTGATCCTATACGATGCATTGGTTAACCCAAAAGTTTTTGATTCTTTGGATTCAAAGCCAGAATTGATTTTTGTTGGAAAACGCCGAGGAGAGTCTTTTAAGCAGGCTCAGATTAATGAACAAATTTTGTTGCATCTAGCTCAAGGCAAAAATGTGGCTAGGTTAAAAGGTGGTGATCCCATGTTTCTTGCAAGAGGAGTAGAGGAGCTTCAGTTAGCACACGAGCACAATTATGAATTTGAAGTCATACCAGGGCTCACAAGCGGGCTTTCTGTATCTGGTCTTAATGCCATCGCACTGACTTTTAGAGGTAAATCTGATTCGGTACTCATGACAACAGGGCATGAAATATCTCAAGCCAAATTTCGGCAATGGCAAGAAGTCCTCAAGCTAGGGCAAACCCTTGTTATATATATGGGTGTTGGTAAAATTGTGGAAATTAGCCAAAATCTTAGCGCCGCTTTGGATGCTAAGACACCAGTTATTGTATTAGCAAATGGCAGCCTCGAGAACGAGTTAATACTGCGTGCAGATTTAGAGACAGTCGCCCAGGCAATTATCGATAATGGTATTCAATCTCCAGCATTAATTTTGGTAGGTAAACATATCGACCAAGGGTTTTTAGATAAACAGTCCCATAAAACATTAGAGAAAAAGAGATCTTTAGCTAGTCAGGAGGGTGGCACGCTAAAATTAAATTATGAGTATAGGACTAGGTAAAGAGAGTAGACGCACTTATGGCTTTGATGAAATTGCCCTGGTGCCAAATGGTAATACTTTAGATCTTGAGCTTTGCGACACTTCTTGGAATCTTGGCAAGTTTAAGTTAGACACACCGATATTAGCTAGTGCCATGGATAGTGTTTCAAGTCCTGACAACGCTGCTTTAATTGCTGATCATGGTGCACTTGCTGTTATTAACTTGGTTGGTTTATACACAAGATACAAAGACTACGACAAGGTTTTAAGAAAAATTTGTTTAGCAAACTCCGAAGAATTTGTACCTTTGATGCAGAGCCTTTATAGCGAACCAATTAAAGATGAGCTGATTTCTGACTTGATCAAAGATGTCAAAGAATCTTACTCAGACAAATCAAAGCCTGTTGCTGTCTCTATTCCTCCTTATCTCGCGAATAAATACTACGATCTTATCGAGTCAGCTGGTGCAGATATAATTTTTATCCAGTCAACTGTTGTGGGACTAGAACACCAAACCTTTAAAGAAAGACAAGGCTATGATCCAAATGCTGAGCTTAATCTAGAAGAGTTCTGTGCAAAATCAAAACTACCAGTTGTTGTTGGTAATTGTGTTGATTACAGTGTTGCTTCAAAATTAATCAAAACCGGTATCGCAGGCTTGCTTGTGGGTATTGGTCCTGGAGCGGCATGTACCTCGCGTGGTGTTTTAGGTATTGGCGTACCGATGGCAACTTCAATTGCTGATTGCCGTAAAGCTCGAGACGATTTTTACAAAGAGACTGGTACTTATGTTCCAATTATTGCTGATGGTGGTATGGGTAACGGCGGCGATATCTGTAAGGCTATTGCTTGTGGTGCGGATGCTGCCATGATAGGCTCACCGTTTGCTCGTTGTAAAGAGGCTCCTGGAAGTGGTTTTCATTGGGGTATGGCAACACCAAGTGCGGTTTTACCTCGTGGCACCAGAATTCAAGTTGGTACCCAATGTACTATTGAAGAACTTTTGCATGGTCCAGCTCGAAAAGATGATGGAAGCCAAAATCTTGTCGGTGCTCTTAAAACTTCAATGTCAACTCTTGGTGCTAAAAATATTAAAGAGATGCAAGACGTTGAAGCAGTTATTGCTCCAAGTATCCTGACGGAAGGTAAACTACATCAAATTGGTCAAAAGCTAGGCATGGGCAGATAGATCCGTGCTTGTTGTTATAACCAACTTACGCTTAAAAAATCTCTTCACCTTCCCTTTGTTTGCCAAACACGCAGCTCCCTCAAGACAACAACTCTTAAAAGCAAAAGGGCTTTTATACTCTGATCTTTACTATAAATTTCCCTTTAATTTTCTTACTATGAGCTGCTGGGATTCTAGAGAAAATATGCTGGGCTATGTTAATAATGGACCGCATCTTGAGGCTATGAAAGAATTTCCTAATATTGCTGACATGAAAAAAAGCACGATTACAACTTGGGAAACTAAGGAAACTCCTAGCTGGAAAGAAGCTCTTCAAAGAGTAGAGGCTAATACAGACTACGATTATTTTTCAACACCTGCTTACAAATTAACCGAGCATTATAAAAAACATAATGTCTAAAGTCTGCTTTATTTTAATTGTTGCTAGCACTGAGCTTGTCAAGCACCCTGGCATATCTGCAGCTGGAGCCAATCACCGGGAGCTTGCTCTAACTTCAGCTCGTGATGCCGAGTATATTTACTCTGGTAATACAACCCTGCCTGTTTCTCCTAGTGGCATAGTAAGCCCAGCCTTGATTAGTAAAGCTTGCCTAGATTTACTTGGCTATGATATCAAAATCGTTGATGCAGGTTCTATTATTCCACCTCAATGTCCTCATGAAAGCCTTGCTGATTTTTTTGCCTCTGACCCCTGCACCGAAAATGCAGCAATTGATTTTCAAAAAGCAGAAAAACTTTACCAAAAAGCTTTTGATTTTGCACAGAACAGCTTTAATAATTACCAAGAGCTAATCATTGCAGAGTCTGTTGTTGCAGGCACAACGACTGCTCTTGGTTTGCTCACTGCCTTGGGGCATAGTTGCTTTGATATGGTTTCAAGTAGTATTCCACAAGGAAACCATCAACTCAAAAATCAAATTATCAAAAAAGCTTGGAGCCAAAATACTCTATCTTCACAAGAGATCAAACAAAACCCAATTCTGGCTGCTGCCAGTATGGGAGATGGTATGCAAATAGTTGCTTGTGCTTTTATGCAGACATTTCAAGGTAGAGTCACGCTAGCTGGTGGTAGTCAGATGCTTGCCGTAAAAGCACTGAGCGATGCTGTTAGTGTTAAAAAAGATCTAGTACTATCTCCAAGTCCTTGGATTATTGATGATAAATCAGCATCTTTTTTGAACCTAGTAGAGAAAATCAGTCCTCAAACTAAACTTGAATATATCAAGCGCAAGGACGTTTTGCTGCTTGACAGTTTAAATCAAGCCATTCAAAACCCCAAGTTTAGTACTATAGTTGAGAACTATAATCAGGGGCACGTTAAAGAAGGTGTTGGTATGGGAGCCATGCTAAAGCGCTGTCACGTGGCATTATCTAGAGGTCGGTTCGAAAACATGCAATAGTACCAAAAGCCTTGTATAATAGTAGTTCTATGACCTCAGACTATATTGATGAAGAATTGAAAATTATGGAAGAAGGCAATAGCTCAGGTGGAGCTGGTATTGCTGCAGGTGTGGATATTGAAGATCCAATCAGAACCCTCAACCTGGATCAAGTTATCTCAGTGAAATCAGGGCAAAGTCTAAAAGAAGTGATTTCTATGCTTCAAGACAAAAGAATTGGTTGTGTCACAGTCGAAACTGAAGCTGGTGATACTGTTGGTATTTTTACTGAAAGAGACATACTTAAAAAAGTCATTGCAAAAAATCTTGATCTTGAAAAAGAAGTGGTTGATGACTACATGACCCCAAACCCTGAAGTACTTTCTGAAAATGATCCTATCGCTTTTGCTCTTAACAGGATGTCAGATGGTTCTTACAGACATATTCCAATCACTAGAAACAGAGAAGTTAAATTCATGCTCTCGGTTAAAGATATCGTTGATGAGATAGCAAAAACATATAGAAAAAGAATATTGAATCTTCCACCAGATTTGCGTCAACAGACTACACAGTACGGTGGTTAATTTCTCCAATTAGACTTTTTAAGGTTATTCTTAAAGAGGCTTTGTAAACACTGTAGTCCCTATTTCAAGTTTGGCTTCATGCCAGCCATTTTGTGCTTGTGGCTCCCATGTTTTTGAGGCAAGAGAATTAGATTTTTGTATATTGCAAGCTCTGCAACAAGCATGTAAATTTCGTTCATCTTCATTGAGTATTGGATACTTAGAAGCTGGTAAGTGATGATCGTAGCTTGCTAAGTGATCGTTCAATTTTTCTGGATCATTAGATGTGCTCAAATTATTTTTGACAGTATCAGGATGCAATAAAAGCTTGCCGCAATATACGCAAGTGTAATGATCTCTTTGCCAGATTTTTTCAAGCATGGTTTTGCTTGGTTTAGCTTGAGGTCTTGAAGAGCTGTTGCTGAGATTTTGAGATCGTGATGCTGGATTCATATCCAAACTCTCTTCGCGTTCTAAAATTTCTTCACCCACGCTCTGTAGAAATTGCATATATTTTTCTTTAAGCCAATTAGGTCCAAGATAGTCTCCTCTCAAACTTACTTGCTTACCCTGATCAGCATTACGTACTACTAACTTAAAAGTACTCTTGTTACCTAGACTGGTATCAAACTCTCTTTCCTCTTCTTGGCATAGATTTATATCTACAGAGCCAAAGCGAGAAATAAACTTTTTTTGCGAGACAATTTCTATTGAGTCTGAAAAATCTTCTTGGCTTTCCGTGGAGATTACTGGCTCCGGCATTGTGATTGATTCTTGTGATAGTTGGTATTCATTTGTAGCACCAGGTGGTTGATGATAACTAAAGCTTTTGAGATCGGTTTGAAAGCTCTTGGTATTCTCGTACAAATCATCAGCTAGGGCTTTTGAGATAGCATCACCAACAAAGTTATAGATTTGATTAGTGTTTTGGTATTTGACCTCTTTTTTACTGGGGTGTACATTAATATCCACCTCAGATTTTGGTATCTCAAGATTAATTACAGCAATAGGTGACTTTCCAGGTGGCACTATCTCTTTATAAACCGATTCAATGGCAGAACGCAAAATATAGCAAGAAACCACGCGCCCATTTAAAAAACTAAAGATACCTCTTTTATCGCTTCGATAAAAACTATTTTTACTAATAAAACCAGAGATCTTATAATCTTGACGCTGCATATTAACAGCGATCAGCTCTTTTTCTAGCTTAGACGAAAAAATCTCGCAAATGAGCTTATCAAGCTGATTTGAACCACTTGTATCTAAGATGTTTTTGCCATCTATGTTCAAGGATATTTTCAACTCTGGTTTAGCAAAAGCTAGAGCTCGTGTGGTGTCTATGCACTGGTTACGTAGTTTAGAGTCAGACTTGAGAAATTTTAATCTGGCTGGGGTATTAAAAAACAAATCATCTATGCATATGCTAGTACCTGTTTGAGCTCCAACTTGGCTGATTTTTGTATTTCCGTTTTCTAAATAAATTTTTGTGGCATGCTTGTCTTCATCGCGTTTAGTAATGCAGCTAAGCTTGCTTACAGCAGCAATACTAGCTAAAGCCTCTCCTCGAAAGCCATTGGTGTTTAAATCGTAAAGATCTTCTATGTTCTTGATTTTACTGGTGGCATGTTTTTTAAATGCAAGAGGTAAATCCTCAGGACTCATACCACAGCCATTATCGATAATCTCAAGCTTCAAAAAATTTTTGCTGATAATAATCTCAATGTGTTTTGCTCCAGCATCAACACTATTTTCGCAAAGTTCTTTGATAATAGAAGCAGGACCTTCAACCACTTCACCAGCAGCGATTTGGTTTGCAACATGTTCTGGAAGCTCGTGAATTACTGCCATTTAAGACTCGATGCGCTCCTTAACATTAAAACTAAAGTCATCATCATAGTCAACTGCAACTAAGCTATTTTCAGGGAGTTTACCTGCAAGAATCAAATTTGCAAGTTCGTTTTCAATACGCTGTTGGATGACACGTTTTACAGGTCTGGCACCAAAACTTGGATCATAACCAATCATGCCAAGCTGCTCTAGAGCATAGTCACTGATCTCAAGCTCTACTTTTCTGTCTTTGAGTCTTTGGCGTAAACCTTTTAACTGGATCTCGACAATATCTTTCATTTGCCCCACTTGCAGTGGAGAAAAAATTGTAATTTCATCGATTCTGTTTAAAAATTCAGGTCTGAAATGATCTTTCATCATAGTCATAACCTCTTCTTTGATACGCTCATAACCATTTTCTTCAGACAATTTATCGTTTGCTTCTTCAATTTCAATGGAAGCTAAATCTCCAGCCATAAAACCATTGTGCAGTTGCTTTTCAATAATATACTGGCTGCCAAAATTAGAAGTCATGATGATAAGTGTGTTTTTGAAATCAACTTTCTTACCCTTACCATCTGTCAAATGTCCTTCATCTAGGATTTGCAAAAGTACATTAGAAACATCTGGGTGAGCTTTTTCAAATTCATCAAACAAAACAATAGAGTAGGGTTTGCGGCGTACTGCTTCGGTTAACTGACCACCTTCGTCATAACCAACATAGCCTGGAGGTGCTCCAATTAACCTAGCAACTGTATGCTCTTCCATATACTCAGACATATCAATTCTGACCATTGCTGTTTCATCGTCAAATAAAGCCAGAGCTAAGGCTTTTGCTAGTTCTGTTTTACCAACTCCTGTTGGACCAAGAAACATAAATGAACCTATCGGACGGTTTGGAGCAGCTAGCCCTGATCGTGATCTACGAACTGCTTCAGCTACAGCTGTAACTGCTTGTTCTTGTCCGATTACTCTTTTGTGTAATTCGTCCTCAAGGTGTAGAAGTTTTTGTGATTCTTCTTTAAGCAGTTTACTTACAGGAACACCTGTCCATTTTGAAATAATCTCAGCAATTTCAGCTTCGTCGATTTCTTCTTTGAGAAGACCTTTTGTGCTTGATCCATCTGCTTCGCAAGATTCTGCGCTTTCTAGTTGTTTTTCAAGCTCGAGTAAAGTGCCGAATTTAAGTTCTGCTGCTCTTTGTAGGTCAGCTTTACGCTCGGCATCTTCAATTGCTGTTTTTATTTTTTCGATTTCTTGCTTTATTTCTTTAACACCAACAATAGAAGCTTTTTCAGCTTGCCATTGAGTTCTGAGTTTTTCAGCTTGATCAGAAAGTTCTTTGAGCTCGGTGTCAATTTTTTCTAGTCTTTCTTTGTTGTCCGGGTTTTCTTGCTCAGATTTAATGGCTTCTTTCTCGATTTTGAGCTGCATGATTTTTCTATCCAAAGCATCGAGCTCTGTTGGCGAAGAATCGATCTCTACTCTGACTTTAGCTGTAGCTTCATCTATAAGGTCAATAGCCTTATCTGGCAAAAATCTGTCTGCAATATAGCGGTGTGAGAGTTTTGCTGCAGAGACAATCGCATTGTCTTTGATTTTTACACCGTGGTGAGCTTCATATTTACCTTTAAGACCTCGCAATATCGAAATAGTCTCGTCAACAGTGGGCTCATCTACCGATACCATCTGAAATCTTCTTTCCAAGGCAGAGTCTTTTTCAATATGTTTTCTGTACTCATCAATAGTCGTGGCTCCAATACAATGCAGCTCACCGCGAGCAAGAGCAGGTTTGAGTAAATTACCAGCATCCATAGCTCCCTCGGTAGCCCCAGCTCCAACAACAGTATGCAGCTCATCTACAAAAAGTATGATCTGTCCTTCACTTGATTCAACTTCTTTGAGTACCGCTTTGAGTCTCTCTTCAAATTCACCACGAAATTTAGCACCAGCAACCAAAGCTCCCATATCCAGCTCTATTACTTTTTTGTCACGCAGACCTTCAGGTACGTCTTTGTTGATAATTCTTTGGGCAAGTCCTTCAGCAATCGCTGTTTTACCCACACCAGGAGGACCAACTAATACTGGGTTGTTTTTACGACGGCGCGAGAGCACTTGAATGACACGGCGGATTTCTTCATCACGGCCAATTACCGGGTCGAGTTTTCCACTTACAGCTATTTCAGTAAGATCTCTTCCAAATTTTTTCAAAGCATCGATAGTAGACTCTGGATCATCGCTAGTAACTCTTTGACCTTTGCGTACTTGGAGTATTGCTTTTTTGATTTTCTCTTCACTCAAACCGAGCTTTTTGAGGATTTTAGAGAGCTCTGTTTTAGTCTCTAAACTAGATAGCAAAATATGCTCAAGAGAAGTAAAATCATCCTTCATCTCGTTAGAAATTTTTTGTGCTCTATCTAGTAGGTTTTGGGTTTCCGGTGAAATAGCTAAATTGTCTTGAGCAACAGCAAGGGCACTTGCCTTAGGGCGTGATTTCAAGTAATCACGAAGCTTTTGACTGAGGTTTTGCAAATCTATTTTAAGATCCTGCAAGACTCTATAAAAATGAGAGTTTTTAATATCATCTAGCATACAAATTGATGCCATTAAGTGCTCTGGCTCAACAACAGCATGATCTAGCCCTCTTAAAAGCTCCTTGCAGTTGATAAACGCTGTTTGGGTGTTTTTGGTGAATTTAGAGAAGTCCATCAAAAGATTATTATAACGCCCAGATCTGCTTTTTTTAGACTAAAATAAGTTTATGGCAAAGAAAATTTTAGTAGTTCTGGCTGGCTGTGGTGCTAAAGATGGTGCTGAAATTCAAGAATCGGTTTTAGCTTTACTTGCAATAGATAAAGCAGGTGCTGAATTCCATTGTGCTTCAATCAATAAGCAACAAAAGCATGTTTTAAATTACACGGATGATACTGAGATTGATCAAGAAAGAAATATCATGATCGAGTCTGCTCGTATTTCTCGAGGACGTATTGAAAATTTGGCTGAGATTTCAATGCAAGCTTATGATGCTTTGGTTATTCCAGGCGGTTTTGGTGTGGCCAAAAATCTTTGTAGTTTTGCTTTTGAAGGCACAAAAGCTAGCGTAGAGCCTGAAGTCAAAAAAATTATCCAAGAAGCTTATGAGCTTAAAAAACCAATCGGTGCTATCTGTATTGCTCCTGCTCTAGTGGCACTTTCACTGGTAGAGATCAACCCAGATATCACTTTAACCTTAGGTACAGCAGAAGAAGCTAATAAAAACCTGACTGAAATCGGCGTTAAGTTTAAAGACTGTCCGACAACTAGCTTTACTGTTGATGAAACCAATAAAATTGTATGCACCCCAGCTTATATGCATGGAGGATCTAGAATATCCGAACTTGAAGAAGGTATTTCTAAATGTGTCAATAAGGTAATTGAGCTAACTCATACTAAATCTGTTTGAACCAGAGTTTCGTTGTTGGTATTACTATCTTCAACGCTTTGAGTTTGGTTGTTCGTGTTCTCTGTTGTGTCAGTATCCTGGGTTTGGTTTTCTTCTGTGCTGGTGTTTGGGCTGTTAGAGCTAGCTGTTGCTTCTGCATTTTCAATTTCAGATGCTGTTGATTGTGCTGCATCACTAGCTTCTTGAAGATTTTGACTGGCGCTACTAGCTTCTGCTCTTGCTGCTTGAGCTTCTTGCTGAGCTGCTTCAAGCATACTAAGTGCATTAGTGTCTTTTTGTACCAACTCCGATTCTTCGCGTTTTAGTTTATTGAGCTCGCGTTCATCTACCACTGTTTTGGTACTTGTACCACCTTTGCCACCACCAGTGGTTATATCCTTGGTAGGTGGGTCTGCAATTTGTGACTTAATTTCTTTAAGATCTTTTAAAATACCTTGTCTTTTAACATCAGCTGCTCTTACTTTTGCTTCAGCGAAATTTGCATCATGCTCGCTGTTGTCATATTGAAACCTACTATTTTCAGCACGTGCACTCTCTGAAAGATGCCTTGCCATCAATGATGTTATGGTTGATTCCACTGCTGGTCTGTTGCTGCTCATTGTACTTAACTCTGTAAATCTTCCTGATTATTAAGTACTAAATTGAGGTTAATGTTTTGTTATCAAAGATACTTTAACTTTCACTAAAAATAGAAAATTTTGCTAATGAAATGTAAGACTTAGGCATTGCCAGCGCCAACATCATCACCTTCAGGTATCTCTAGAACACTTTCAGGATCTATGAAAGCTT